>JBDRFQ010000102.1:0-3682 GCA_043818685.1 Candidatus Eiseniibacteriota bacterium | reverse complement strand
GTTCCCGCCCCGCGGATCCGGATGCGCCGCCCGATCGTCTTCTCGATCTCCTGGAGCCCGCGGTGCACGATCTCGATCGGGCGCGCCTCGGTCCGCTCGTAGATCTCCATGATGACTTTGTCGTCGTCGTCGAGCGCTACGAGGTTCGTCGAGACCGAGCCGATGTCGATCCCGAGGAACGCATCGACCACCCGGCCGTCCTCGGGGAAGACGTACGGCTTCACGCGGTGGCGGAGGAGGACGACGTTCTTCATTGAAAGCGGTTCGCTCCGCGGGAACGTCTCCTCGCCCCCCGCGTCCGCCGCGTTGACCGTGGCGGGGGAGCGGAAGCGCGCTCCCTCCGCGCCGGAGCTCTCCGGGGCGAGAAGCGCCGCGCCGAGGGCCGCCATCCAAACGTGTTCCTCGGGGACGATGAAGTCCTTCTCCTCCAGATCGAAGAGGGAGCGCATCGCCCGCACCACGCCGGCGTTCGCCGAGACGCCCCCGATGAACGCGACCGGCGGCTCGATCTTCTTCCCCTTCGTGATGCTCGCCTTGTAGTTCCTCGCGACCGCCTCGCAGAGACCCCTGAGCACCTCCCCGGGGGCGTATCCCTTCTGCTGGGCGTGGATCATGTCGCTCTTGGCGAAGACGGAGCAGCGCCCGGCGATCGTGGGGGTGCGCGCGGCCGACTCGGTCACGGCGCCGACGTCCTCGATCCGGTAGCGGAGGCGCGTCGCCTGCTGGTCCATGAACGAGCCGGTCCCGGCGGCGCAGTCGCCGTTCGTCTCGTAGTCGAGGATGCCGATCCCCTCTCCCGACGGGGGGGAAAGGCGGATGTACTTCGAGTTCTCGCCTCCCATCTCGAGAATGGTCTGCGCCCCGGGATAGAGGAAGCGGACGCCGGTCGCGACGGCGCGGAACTCGTTGATCGTGCCCGTGTCGAGGACGGCCGCGAGCGGCTTCCCGCCCGATCCGGTCACGACGAGGCGGTCCACTCCTCCCTCGGGGAGAACGCGGAACAGGTCGCGGAGCATCTCAACCGCCACGGCGCGGGGCCGTCCGAGATGGCGTTCGTAGGGAGAGAGCGCGACCCGCGCGCTCTCCCGCTCGACGATTCGGTAGCCCCTCGCGGCGAGGGCGGATGGGTCGAGGCGGCCTCCGGCGGATCCCGCGGCGACCGCGGCGATCTTGATGCTGATCGACCCGACGTCCACCCCGACCGTGAGGATTGAAGCATGCGTTGCCATGCGCGTAGGCCTCTCCATCAGATCCCTGGGGGGGAATACGCGGAAGAGACTAGTCGCTCCGAGGCAGGATGTCAACAAGCAGGGTGTTCCGGAGGCGGCTCAACTCCTTCGAATTCAAGTCTCTGCGTTCCCCGTGCGTGCGGGCCGGCCGACGGCGGCCGGAGGGCAAAAAAAAAACGGAACCGGCATTCGGCGTAAGGGACGGGCGAGGCGGGTTACTGTTTCCGGCCGAAGGAAACCGATTCCGTTTTATTCAGTTGTGAATCCCCCGGGGGAACTCGGGGGAGAAGCCGAACCGTGTGACGCCGAACGTCACGGCCTGCCGACCGATCCCTCCCCCGGCAGAGAGTTAGGCCAAACAGGCGCTGCGGTCCGCCTCTCCCCTCGACTTGCCGACATCCGGGCCGCGCGGGCCGCTCGTTCCGGGCAGTGTCCCCGCAGGCCCCGAGGGGATTTGCGGTCAGAATCCAAGCCGCTCTCAATGCATGAGAGGTGCCAATCGGCACCCGGAGGCGCCCCGCCGAGAGGGCGCTCTAATTCGTGCAATGGCAATGCGTTCCCGGCGGCTCCCGGCGCGGTCTCCCCTCCTCGGACACGAGCGCCGGATCCGGCGTGTCAGATTGTCCGGTTCCCGCGATCGCGCCGATTCCTTTTGTCACTGGAGGTCGAACCGGACTCCCTGCGCCAGGGGCAGCTCCTTCCCCCAGTTGATCGTGCAGGTCTGCCGGCGCATGTACGCCTTCCACGAGTCGGACCCTGCCTCGCGCCCTCCCCCGGTGTCCTTCTCGCCGCCGAAGGCGCCCCCGATCTCCGCCCCGCTCGTCCCGATGTTGACGTTCGCGATTCCGCAGTCGGACCCCCGGTGCGAGAGGAACGTCTCCGCATGAAGGAGGTCCTTCGTGAAGATCGCCGACGAGAGACCCTGGTCGACGCCGTTGTGCGAGGCGATCGCCTGATCGAGGTCGTCGTACGGGAAAACGTAGAGGATCGGCGCGAAGGTCTCCTCGCGAACGATCTTCATGTCCGGGCGTCCCTCGATGATCGTCGGCTCGACGAAGAACCCGGGGCCGGGCTTCTTCTTGCCGCCGGCGAGGACCTTCCCCCCGTCGCCGACCGCCTCGGCGATCGCCTTCTCCATCGTCTCCACCGCCGCCGCGTTCACGAGCGGGCCCATGAGGGTCTTCTCGTCGAGCGGGTCGCCGATCGGAACGGAACGGTAGGCCGCGACGAGCTTCTTCACGAGCGAGTCGTACACCTTCTTGTGAGCGAAGATCCGGCGGGTCGTCGTGCAGCGCTGCCCGGCGGTTCCCACGGCGCCGAACAGGATCGCCCGAATGGCCATGTCGAGGTCCGCCGTCTCGTCGACGATGATCCCGTTGTTCCCGCCGAGCTCGAGAATCGTGCGGCCGAGCCTCTTCGCGACGGCCTCGCCGATCCGGCGGCCCATCCGGCACGACCCGGTCGCCGAGACGAGGGGGATCCTTCGGTCCTGAATCATCCGCTCGCCGACGATGGACCCTCGCCCGATTACGAGGGTCATGACGCCGCGGAAGCCGTTCCGGTCGAGAACCTCGTTCATGACGTTCTGGGTCGCGATCGCGCAGAGAGGCGTCTGGGAGGAGGGCTTCCAGATCATCGTGTCGCCGCACACCGCCGCGATCATCGCGTTCCACGCCCACACGGCGACGGGGAAGTTGAAGGCGCTGACAATCCCGATGGGGCCGAGAGGATGCCACTGCTCGTACATCCGGTGTAGGGGGCGCTCGGAGTGCATCGTGAGGCCGTAGAGCTGCCGGGAGAGGCCGACGGCGAAGTCCGCGATGTCGATCGCCTCCTGCACCTCGCCGAGCCCTTCCGAGAGGATCTTCCCCATCTCATAGGAAACGAGCCTGCCGAGGTCCTCTTTCTTTTCGCGGAGCGCCTCGCCCATCTGGCGAACGATCTCCCCTCTCTTGGGGGCGGGGAGCATCCTCCACTGGAGAAACGCCTCGTGCGCCGCGACGACGACCGACTCGTAGTCCTCCTCGGTCGCCTGGCGCACCGCGGCGATCGGCTTCCCGTCGGCGGGGCAGATCGAGACGAGATCGTCCCCCTTCGTGTCGAGCCAGGCGCCGTGGCAGGCGCCGGAGTTCACCTCGCGGATTCCGAGCCGCCCGAGAAAGTCCTTCATGTTCTCCGTCCTTTCCTTGGTCAATATGCGGTAACCCATTTGTTTACATTGGGATACCGGGTCCGTCGTCGGCCGGGGTGGCGCGTGTCGAGAAGGGGCCTCCGCGAGGAGGCCCCAGCCAGTCTAACGGTTCCCGCGTTTTGGTGCCAGCACTCTTGGGGCCGTCCTAGCGTTTTCCCGCGGGAAGGAGGAGGCTCGCGACGAAGAGCGCGAGGCCGAACGCGACGACGACCGTCGCCCCCGTGGGGAGGTCGAGGAAGTAGGAGAGGAGCATTCCTGCGAG
>JBDRFQ010000101.1:0-12371 GCA_043818685.1 Candidatus Eiseniibacteriota bacterium | reverse complement strand
GGCCCTCGATCCGGATGTTCGTCTCGCCGTACTCGTTCAGGATCCCCGCCATCTTCACCAGGTTGTTCTGCGCCGCTGGCCGGAGGTCCGCCTTGTTGACGTCGAAGAGAATTCCCGATTCGAAGGTGAGGAGGATCCCCTCCCCGACCCGCTCGACGTTTACCCCCTCGACGTTCTTTTCCATCTCGGCGGCCTGCTCGTCCATGTACTTGCCGATGATGGCGCCGGTGGTGCCGCCGACGGCCGCCCCGACGATCGCGCCGGCCGCGGTGTTCCCCGCCCTCTTCCCGACGATCCCCCCGATCACGGCGCCGGTTGTCCCGCCGACCGCGGCCCCTTTCTGCGCCTTGGTCATCGTGCATCCGAACACGCCGACGATCAGCGAGACCGCCACTGCCAACCCGATGGTTCTCTTCATGCGGACACCTCCTTCGTTCCTGAAACAGGGGTTTCAACCCTCACAACGAACATGTCGAATCTACCGCAGGGGCCGGGCGATTTCAACGAGATCCTGGTTCCGCCTCCCGCAGGTCCAGGGAGAACCCCGCCGGGAGGCGGCCCTACGCTCCTCCTCTCCGGCCGCCTCGGGGGGATCGGTCCGGTGGGGCGTCTCCGCCCGCGCCGGATTGCTGAAAATCGCCGCCATCTGCGCTATAATAAGCGAGTGTGAATGATCGAAGGGGTGACACGATTGCGTACGGCCCTTGTTTCTGCCGGTGTTATTCTCGCTCTCGCGCTTCTCGCTGGCTGCCGGGACGGGGAGGCACCCGTCCGTGTCCGCCTCGCCGCGGAGGAGGAGTCTCTCGTTCCGGGCCGATTCTCGAACCTCGGCGTCCATGTCCGTCTGGCGAAGGGATGGCACACGTACTGGAAAGGGAGGAGCGACTCCGGCGCGCCGCTCGAGATACTCGTGGATGGCCCCGAGGCGTCGGTGATCGGCGATATGCTCTGGCCCTCTCCCGAACGTCTCGTTTCTCCGGGGGAGATACTCGATCACGTCTATCAGGACGAGTTTCTCGTGATTGTCCCTGTCCGCCTCCCCTTGTCCTTCTCTCCGGGGGATTCGGCGGAGGTCCGTTGCGAGGTGAAGTGGGTGGCCTGCCGCGAGGCTTGTCTCGCGGGGTCGACCCGCGCTTCTCTCGCGCTTCCCGTGACGGGGGGCCTGAAAACACCCTCCCCCTCTGCGGACGCGGATCTCTTCCGCAGGGCGCTTCTCACGATCCCGGTTCCTCTCCCCGATTCAGCGGGGGCCGTGCGGACGGGCTGGGAGGAGGATCGGTTCGTCGTCCGGGGGGGCGACGAAGACCGGATGGCGTTCTATCCCGCGGCGGACTGCGGCGAGCTCGTCGATCCGATTGCGGACGCGGTTTCCGACAGGGGGCGCCTCACGCTTCGCTTTCGCGGCACGGAGAGTGGAGTCGGCCCCGCACGAGGAGTCATCGAGATGAGCAACAACGACCGAGGCCGTGTGGCGTTCTACGAACTGAACGTCCCGCATCCGGATTCCAGGGCTTCGGAATGACGCAAAGGAGGCGCCTCCCATGTGCCGATGGAGATGGCCGGGATCGGCGATGATCCCGCTCGCGCTGCTGCTTTCGGCGGCTCTCTGCCTCAGCTGTTCCTCGAAGGATAAAGGAAAGGAGGGGGACGCGCCGAGGATCGCGGTCGGCGAGAAAGTCCCCGATTTCACTCTGAAGGACACGGATGGCGTCGAGCACCGCTTCGCCGACTACGTCGGGAAGAAGATGATCGTTCTCGAGTGGTTCAATCCGGAATGCCCGTTCATCAAGAAGCACCACCAGGCGAACAAGACGATGAACGGGCTGTACGCCGAGCTGAAGGACGATGTCTTCTTCTTCGCGGTCAACTCGAGCGCTCCGGGCATGCAGGGACACGGACTCGAGAAGAACCGCCGGGCGAAGGAGGAATTCGAGCTTCCCTATCCGATTCTCATCGACGAGTCCGGCGACGTGGGCCGGCTCTACATGGCGAAGACGACCCCTCATGTGTTCGTGATCTGCACGGACGGCCTGCTTGTCTATCGGGGAGCCCTCGATGACGCCCCGAGCCCGACCGAGCTGGGGGAGATCAACTACGTCCGGGTGGCGATCGAGCAGTGCCTGGGGAAGCGGACGATCTCGGTGCGCGAGACGAAGCCGTACGGATGCAGCGTGAAGTACGGGGCTCCCGACTATCACTGATCGGGATCGGGCCTCTTTCTTCTCGAGACAGGGCGGGCGCTCGCAGGAACTGCGGCGCGGGGCCGGGCCCCTCCGCCGGGCGAGGCAGGAGCGAAGAGCTCCGCGGGAGGTTCCTCCTAGAACGCCGAGAGGATGCCCGCGACCGCCCGGCTCCGCTCCCCCTCGAAGTCGTAGGTGTACTCGGCGAGGAGCCTGAGGTTCCGCGCGATCAGAAAGGTCGCGCAGGCCGCGGCGGTCTCGTAGTCCCCCCGGCAGCAGTCGGTTTCGACCCGGTTGTAGAGCACGGTGTAGTACGTGCGCGACCGGTCTCCGTATGGTGCGAGGACGAGCTCCGCCACGATCCCATCGGTGTCGAGATCGCGGACATCGTCCGGCGCCTTGGACGCGAAGGAAGGGTTCGTGTCGCGGCGCACGAGGTACTGGCCGGTGAAGGCGACCGGGCCCGCGGCGATCTGGATGTCCGGTCCCCAATAGGTGACCTCGTTCGCTTCGTAGGCGGTCCCCTCCGTCCTTTCGCCGGCGAACTCCTCCTTGCCGTAGTAGACGAACCCGCCGATCGAGAGGTTCTCGCCGATCCCCTGAAGCGCCCGGAAGCCGAAGTTCTTGTGCTTGTCGTTGTCGAACTTCTTGCTCTCGTCCGCTTCCGGCTTCCCGTTTCCGTTCACGACCATGGCGACGAGGTCTGTTCCGGTCTGCTCGATCCCGTACGCCGCCATGAGGCCGCGGTCGTAGGTGAGGTTGATTCCCGAGAAACCGACCCGGGTTCTGTAGACCTCGTAGTCCTCGAAGGTGAGCCGGAGCTCCCGTTTCATGAGTGGATCCGAGGTCTGGAACTGCCCGACCATGAGGTCGAGCCCGCTTCCGGCGATGTCGTTGAAGTGGATGTACGCGTCCTCGATGCCGGCCACCTCGCCGCGCTCGGACATGTAGAAGTAGAAGTAGTACCCGATGTTCTTGTAGACCGCGCCGCCGGAGAGGAGCTTCAGGCCCCACGGAGTCTGGAGATCGTTCTCCACCTCTTCGTCCTCCTCGAACACGGCGTACGCGTCGAAGCGGACCGCGACGGGGAAATCGCGGTTCAGCCAGAGGAGAGCGTCTCCCTCGGAAACGTAGTCGCGGGCCCTCTCTTCTTCCGGGATCACGAACCCGTTCCCCGCGTACTCGTCGCCGTACTCCTTGAGCCGCGGGAACGGTGCGTGGCACGTGTTGCAGGAGATCTTGTGGCGCCGCGCGAAAGCCGGGATCGCGCCGGCGAAGTCGGGAAGCGCGAGAGCGAGGGCGCATGCGGCGAGGAGAAGGGGCGCGAGGCGGACCGGCTTCTTCATGACATCCTCCCTTCGACTCCTGTCAGTCATAGATCTCGACCCAGGTCGACGCGCGGTTGATCAGAACCGTTTCGCTCTCTTCGGCCGGAACCTCGAGGAACTCGGCGACCGGGCCGATGAGCTTCCGGTAGTTCAGCTCGGCGCTGAACGTCACCTTCCCGACGGCGATGTCGTCGGGAAGCTCCCACGTGAACGTCTCGATCTTGGTCTCGCGGGGCCCGAGACGGTAGTCGGCGCCGAACGACTTGGTGTTCCACTGCTGAATCGTCATCCGGCCCTCGGGGTCGAAGTACGGCATGCGGAAGATCCGATCTCCGCCGGGAACTCCGTCCCGCGGAAGCCCCGCGAAGCCGGGAATGTCGAGCGCGATCCCCATGTCCTGATACGCGAGAGCGTCCGAGGCGATCGTGTACTCCTCGCCCTCGAACCCCTTCGGATCGACCGCCAGGTGGTACGTCTTTCCCTCCGAGTCGGCCGCGATGACGTGAAGCCACACGATGCGGTCCTCGACCGAGCCGGTCGGGATCTTGTGCCCCGCCTTGGCGTTGAAGAGCTGGATTTTGAGGACGACCGGGTCGCGGACCTCGACCTCGCGCTCCTCGGGGTGCATCCGGATCTCGACGGCGCCGGCGAGCTTTCCCGGATCGTGCGCGCCGTGGAAGAGGTGCTGCGCGACCCAGGCCTCGTCGGCCATCGTGGCGTTCTTTCCCCAAGCCCCCGGCATGTGGCACTGATGACAGGGAACGCCTTCCTTGGAGTACGGCCCTTCCTCCCACTCGATCTGGGTCGCCTTGACCCAGGCGCCGAAGGGGCTCATCTCGTTGTGGCAGGTCCCGCAGAACTCCGCCGAGCGGAGGAACTCGCTCTCTTCGGTCTCATGATAGGGCGACTCGAGGCCCGGCTTCGGCCCGTACTTCTTGGTCCCCGGCGTCGAAACCCAAATGAAGTTGTACGGCCGCTCCCCCTCGCAGCCGGCGATCGTGTGGCAGAGGTCGCAGGAGACCGATTCGTTCGCGCGCGAGTTCTCCTCCGGGCGCGGAGGGGGAACGTCCCCGGCCAGGAAGGAGAAGGGCGCGTGGCAGCCGTTGCATCCCTCCTTCACCTCGGCGACCTTCTCGTCCTTCTCCGCGTGCGGGACGGCGAGGCGGAAGTACTCGATCTCGTCCCAGTGGTGCGTGTAGCACTGGGACATCATTGCCTGCCGCCACTGCTGGTAGAAGTCGGTGTGGCAGCTCCCGCAGGTTTCCGCCTTTTCGAAACGATCGTAGGGATGCGTGCCGAGCGCGGCACTCCCCGCGGCCGCGTCCGCACGCGGGGGCGCGATGAGGAGCATCGGGGCGAAGACGCACGCGAGAACGAGCTGTTTCATGGCGAGCCCTCTCCTTCGTGAGACCGTGCGCCCTCGACGGACCGCGAGGGCATGCGCCGGAGTAGAGACCGAAGTCATAGTACCGTCGGCCTCGACGTGCTGCAAGCACGGCGCGCGGACCTCGATCCGTCGAAGGGTCGATCCCGATTCCGGCCGTTCGTGGCCGAGGGGAGGGGGCACCGGCTCAAACATCCCTCGCGCACCGGCACCTCGTATGAAATGCGCCGCCCGACGCCGGATGAGACCTTCGCATCAATCGTTCGGGAGGCGCTTGAAGACGTAGCCGCCGCCGGTCGGACCCCACACCTGGTTCCCCTCCTCGTCGAAGCCCCGGTCCCACGTGACGAGCGCCTCGGCGGTCACGGTGGCCTCGGAGGTCGCGTACGCGGCTCCCCGGAGCGTGCTCGCGCACTCGCGTCCCCGGGTCTCCCCGCGGAAGGCGAGCGGATCGACGCGAGTAAGGTAGATCGAACAGCCTTCGCGGATCTCGAGCGAGTCGGGGGCGAGAGCGTCGAAGGGCGCGGAGGACCGCCAGGCGCCGACGAACCGTTCCTCGCCGGGGAGCATGTAGACCGTGCTCGCCAGGGTGGCCGGCGCGATGCGGTGGAGCTTGCAGACACGCTGCCGGTACGGGCGGTGCTCCTGCTCCGCGATCGCCTGCTCCACGTAGAGCCAGAAGCCGTCCTCTCGGCCCGGCCAGATCCGGGCCATGTGAAGGCGGATGTCGAAGAACGAGGAGTCCGCCTCCGCCTGCTCGCCGCTGCCGAAAGACCCGGTCATCCAATCGGCGAGAGCGAGGAGATCGGCGTCCTCGCCCGGCTTGGCCGCGCCCCGCGGAGAATGCCCGAGGAGCGAGCAGCCGGAGAGAGACGCGGCGAGAAGGAGCGCGGGCGCGGCTCGAAGAAGCGGGATTCGCATTCGGCTCTCCTCCTTCCGGGCTCGGGCCGCCCGGCGAATCACGTCTCCACCGAGGAGGCGGGCGTCAGCTTGGAGAAGCGGACGCCGCGGAGGCCTCCGATCTCGATGCTCAGCTTCTCGATCTCCGGAGGCCGCCCGCGGATGATGATCACCTCGAGGCAGTTGTCGTGATCGAGATGGACGTGGGTGGCGCACAGGATGTTTACGTACTTCCGATGCTGGATCTCGACGATCTTCTCCATGAGATCTCTCTGATGATGATCATACGTGATCGTGAGAACGCCGACAACCTCGCGGCGCCGGTCCGACCACTTCTCCGCGACCATTCGCTCGCGGATCAGGTCGCGGACGAGCTCCGACCTGGACGCGTATCCCTGTCCGACCATGCGGCGGTCGAGCTCCGCGAGAAGATCGTCCGGCAGGGAGACGGTGAACCGGACGGTGTCGCTCGTCTTCGCCATCTCTTTCACTCCCAGTCGTGCGTGTGATAGTGCCGGTGCTCGACCCCGGCGTGCTTGTGCCGGTGGATGTGCACGAGGTTCGCTTCGATGAGCTTCCGCTCGTCTCCGAGGATCCCCTCGATGGGGCCGTCGTACATCAGCGTGTGGCTTTCGGAGAGAACGAGCGTGCGCTTGCCGAGCTCCGCTCCGAGGCTGAGGTTGTGGGTCGTCACCACGGTCGTCACGGGGAGATCCTGCAGGAAGTCGACGAGCCAACCGGTCGTTCGCGGGTCGAGGCTCCCCGTCGGCTCGTCGAGGAGCAGAACCTCGGGGTCGAGGGCGAGAAGGGCGGCGAGGCAGACCTTCTGCTTCTCGCCGGTCGAGAGGTGGAAGGGAGGCCGCTCGAGGAGCGCGGCGACGCCGAGGGTCTCCGCCCAGCGGCGCGCCCTCTCGTCGGCGTCCTCGAGCCCCAGCTGCCTCGGTCCGAAGGCGATCTCGTCGCGGACGGTCGGGTTGAAGATCATCGCGTCCGGGTTCTGGAAGAGAAAGGCGATCCGGCGGCGAAACTCGCGCCGAAACTCCGCGCCGGCGAGACTCCGCCGGTCCACCGGCTTTCCGCGAAAACGGTAGATGCCGTTCTCCGGGAAGAGGAGGCCGTTCAGGATCTTGAGGAGCGTGGTCTTCCCGCAGCCGTTCGATCCGAGGAGAACGACCTTCTCCCCCTCGTTGACCTCGAACGTCACGCCGCTGAGGGTCGGACGGCCGGGTTGATAGGAGTACGAGATTCCCTCAACGCGAATCACTGAAGAACCCCCGGGATCGCATCGCCTGCGCAATTTCCGTTGAATCGTGAAGGGCCTTCTCGAGGAGGAACGCGCCGGTCGCCCCCGCGTGGCGGTAGAGATCGCGCCTTCGGATCTTCGCCGGCGAGCGGCTCCGGAGGGCGAGCCGGAAGTCGTCGTAGAGCCGCCGGAAGACGGCGATCTGTCCGTAGGCGAGCGTGAAGAGGTAGAGGAGCGCCGGCGAGAAGGAGAGCGCGCGGAACGGGTTGATCCGCGAGATCAGGAAAAACGTGAGGTAGGTCATGAGAAAGACGCGGAGGTTCATTCGGAGGAGATACACCGGCTCGAAGCTCCCGCGAAGAAGGGAGATCGCGGCGTAGGAGACGGTGACGACCGCGTTGAAGATCAGAATCGCGCGTGCGGCCCGCGCGGCGAGGCGAGGCGCGGACCTCCCCGAGAAGAGGACGGCGGCGGCAAGCGCCGCGGCGAGGAACAGGACGTCGTGGAGGAGCGTCGCGCACACGACCGCGGCCACGTAGAGGAGGAGCGCCGCCCTGTCTCTCATGAAGCCCGGCTCCTTGCGAGCCTCGCGAAGAGCCCGCAGACCATCACGGTGAGAGCCCCCTCTCCGACGCCGACGACTGCGTGGGGAATCATGACCGCGGGAATCGTAACGGAGAGCCCGAAGGGAAAGAAGAGGGGCGTTCCGTCGGCCGCGCGGGCGAGGGAGGGCTGCAGCCCGAGGGCGATCGCGAGGATCAGTGCGGAGAGGTTGACCGAGATCCAGCCTGCGGCGAAGAGCGCCGCGCGCTCGTGGAGGGGGCGGAGCGCCCGGTAGGCGGCGATCGCCGCGGCGCTTCCGGCGAGTCCCATCGCGAGCGCGTTCACGGGCAGCGACGTGATCCCGCCGCTCCCGAAGAGAAGCGCCTGGAGGAGCAGGACGAGGGAGAGGGAGAGAAAGGCGGTCCAGACTCCGAAGAGAACGGCGAGGATGCCGATCCCGGTCGCATGGACGGACGTTCCCCCCGGCAGCGGGAGGAGGACCATCATGAGCACGAAGCTGAACGCGGTGAGGACCGCGACCCGGGGGACCGCCTCGTCGTCGAGCTTTCTCCGCACGCGTCCGAGGCCGTACAACCAGAGGCCGGCCGCCGCGACGTAGGCGGGCGCGTACATCTTCGGGCTGATGAAGCCGTCTGGGATGTGCACGGCGTTCCTTCCCTACAAGAGCACGGAGAAGGTGAAGAGGGCGCGGTAATCCTCTTTCCCCTCCGCACCCTGCTGGTCGTCCGCCTCGTTAAGGTCGGTCCAGGCGGGGATCTTCACGCCGAGCCCGACGCTCGCGTTCTTCATGTAGAGACGGAGGCCGGGAACGGCGTAGATCATCGCTCCGCCGGTCGCATCTTCGCCCGTTCCGTCCGCCTCGTCGCGTCCGAGCTCGAGGTAGTTCCCCTCGATGTTCGCATCGAGACGAAGCTCCCTCGATGCCGCGGTGAGAAGGCGAACCGCGAAGGCGGTGTTCGCCCGGAACTCGTCCCCGAAGCGGGTCTTCCGGCCGTCGTCGTACTCGTGCTCGACGAAGCGGATGAGCGAGGTGTCGAAGACCCAGGTCCAGCGGCTCATGAACTGCTTGGTCGCCGTGAAGCCGCCCGAATAGGAGGGCTTCCCGAATCCGAGGGACATCCCGGGATCGATCGTGCCCTCGCCGCTCCGTATGTTCGCCTCTCCGGTCGGAAGAGTGAGCCCGCCGTAGAAGGTGAAGTGCCAGTCCTCCATGTCGTCGAGGCTCTCCTTCGGGGGAATGAGGCGGAGCCCGCCGTCGTACTTGAATCCGAACACGCCCATGGCGGAGAGATCGGCGAAGCCGGAGGTGTTGTACGAGTTGTCTTCGGATTTCTTCGTGTAGAAGGGCGCGAAAAGATAGAGCGAGAGAGAGGGCCGCGCGCCGTAGCCGATCCCGTACATCCAGAACGCGTTGAAGTCCCCCTCGTCGTCCCGCTCCGGCGTGTACTTCTCGAAGCGCGCGTAGTCGAGCTTGACGTATCCGAGGAACTTCCCTTGGGGGAGCGTCGCGGAGCTGGAGGTCTCGATCGGCGCTCCGGGGCCTTCGAGGCCGGCGACGCCGAGGGAGACGACGCCGTGGTGCGCCGCAGCGGCGGATGCGGCGAGGAGAAGGACGATCGCCGGCAGGACCTTTCGGATCATTGCTTTCTCCTTGATCGAAAGAGACTCCACGTGCCGAACGCGCCGAGGATGATCGCGATTCCGAGAAGAAGGCGGGTTGTGCGCTCTCCGGCGGGCGGGGCGGCTGCCGCCGCGGTCGACGCCTCGGCCGGGACGCGGATGTCGGCGCCGTGGCCGTCCTCGGAGAACGCTCGAACCCGCCACTCCCCGCCGGCGTCCGGGACGAACGCGACCCTTCCGAGCGCGTCGGTGCGCCCGACCTGGAAGGGGGTCGTCTCGCCGGGACGGAAGACCTCGTAGCTCTCGTAGGAGAAGGCGGTGCCGTTGCCATAGTGGAAGCGGATCACGAGCGCCTCTCCGAAGCCGATCGTGTGATCGAGATCGTGAGCCGGGGCGGAAGCGGCGAGAGCGAGCATGCCGAGGAGGACGAGAAGCCGAATCACGGTTTCTCCTCGAGCGCGAAGGTGAGCGTCGCGGTGCGCACCACTTCGTCCGCCTTTTCCGAGGCGAGCGGCGCTCGATGGCTCGCGACGATCATCTGTGGCCCCGAGCGCCTGAGCTTGATGTTCACCCGCCCCTCCGTGTCGGTCTCGCCCCTCGGCTTGCCATCGTACACGACGACCGCTCCCGCCGCGGGCTCTCCCTCCAGCGTGACGAGCAGACGGATCTTGTCCCCCTCGCCGAGAGAGAAGGGATCGTGAAGGGGAACGATCTCGAGATCCCGGGTGAGCGGCGCGGCAAACGCCTCGCTCCACGTTTCGAGCAGCTTCACGCTCTCTAAGGAGAGCCAGCTCGAAACCGCCTGATCCGCCTCGTTCTTGGGGACGTTCTTGGTTCCGTACGGGGTCTTTGTCCAGTACCCGGTCGAGACGAGCGCGCACGAGGCGGCGCACGGCGCGCCGAAGCGGACCGGGAAGCCGGCGATCGAATCGAGCGAGACCCCCGTCCCTCGATCGTCGAAGCAGGAAACGCGGAGGACGGTCTCGGCGGGAACCTCGACGGGCGCTTTGTCGTCGTGCCCGAGGCCCGGAGGATGGCCGTGAAGGAGCGTGAGGCCGCCGTCCCCTTGCTGAAGCCAGAGGTCGTGCCCCTCGGCCGGGGCGAAGAAGAGGAAGACGAGGACGAGCGAACCCGAAGCAAGCCGCGCCATGGAAGAGCCTCCGTTATTACGAATTCCAATCGCGTAATACTACTCTACCGGAGGGAGGCGGAGAGGGCAAGGATCTTTTTCCGGGGGGCGTCGTTCTCCCTCTCCCGGCCGGCGGGAGGGGAGGGGGAGGCGGCCGATAGGGGCTCAGATCCACTTCCTCCTGCGGAAGAAGAGGAACATGCCGCCGGCGACGAGGACGGTGATCGCCCAGAAAAGGGGATAGGACCACTTCCAGTCGAGCTCCGGCATGTAGTGGAAGTTCATGCCGTAGATCCCGGCGAGAAACGTGAGGGGCACGAAGATCGTCGCGGCGATCGTGAGGACCTTCATCACCTCGTTCATCCTGTTGCTGATGCTGGAGAGATAGAGATCCTGAAGCCCGGAGAGAATGTCCCGGTACGATTCCAGGGAGTCGATCACGTGGATCGTGTGGTCGTAGACATCCCGGAGGAAGATCTCCGTCTCCTTCCGGATCAGGCTCGATTCGGCCCGCATGAGGCCGCCCACGACCTCCCGCACCGGAAAGACGGATTTTCGCACATAGACCATCTCGCGCTTCAGCTCGTGGATGATGTTCAGCGTCTCCGGAGTAGGGTTCTCGGTCAGGTCTTCCTCCAGCTCCTCGATGTCGTCGCCGAGCTTCTCGAGCACGAGGAAGTAGTGGTCCACGATCGCGTCGAGCAGGGCGTAGGCGAGGTAATCCGGCTGCATTCCGCGGATGCGCCCCCGTCCCATGCGAATCCTCTCGCGGACCCTATCGAAGACGTCCCCTCCGACTTCCTGAAACGACAGCACGTAGTTCGGTCCGAGAACCAGGCTGACCTGCTCGCTCGAGATCCGTCTCTTCTCTTCGTCGTACCCGATCATCCGGAGCACGATGTAGAGATAGCTCGGGAAGTGCTCGAGCTTCGGCCTCTGCTGGGTGTGGATGATGTCCTCGAGCACGAGGGGGTGCAGCCCCGGCTTCTCCCCGAAGGCTTGGAGAACCGCGGTGTCGTGCAGTCCGACGACGTTGATCCAGGTCGTGCGGTTCGTGTCGAGGTACGGAAGGCACTCCTCCACCGAGGCGACATCCTTCTCTTCGCAGCCCTCCGGGTCGTAGGAGAGCACGCTGATGCGGACCTTTTCCACCATCCGGTCGCCGACGAACTCCACCGTTCCCGGCGGGAGGCCGACCGCTTTTCGGTGTCTGCGAAAGAGCCTGTTCATCAGAGCCGGAAGAACCTCCCGCGCAGTTTCGATGTGAGAAACCCGACGAGAAAGCCGATCAGGACGAGAACGAACGCGAAGACCGCCCGCGACATCGTGATCTTCCAGAAAAGAAGGCGGATCGCTACGGGTGCCGTGTTCTGAATGAGAAGGATGACCGTGAGAATGAGGAGAGCGATGAAGAGCACGGTACGCATCGCGATCCCCCGTTCGGGAATTCGGTACCGAATTCCCCTCCGGATTCCTGAGTTCCCCGCGGACGAGTATCACCGGGCTTTCCCCGGCGGACAAGGAGAATCGGGTGCGAAGGCCTGCCCGGCCGGGCTTTCCGCGGGGGCCGGACTATGATCATGTCGGTTGGACGGCCGGTCGCGACCGGGTGCGAAGGCCTTCGCCCGGCGTCTTTCCAGTGCACGCCCGCCGCCGTTTCCGAGCCCGGGACCGTAAGCGGCGGACGCCGATCTCCGGGAATCGGTGTCTGCCGCCTGGGTGTAGCCTGGCTCAAGCACGCGGTTTCGTCGCGAGGTTGCGGTGCGCGAGCCGAGAGGCCGAGTTCTGGAAGAAGATCCTCGCGACCCGCGCGCTTCCGTATCTCCGCCAGATCGCGTGGCGGGAGTTCGCCCATCATCTTCTTCACCATTTCCCTCACACGGCCGAGAAACCGCTCCGCGATCCGTTCGCTCGCTTCCCGTGGAGGCGAAGCCGGAAGGAGCTCTCCGCCTGGCGGCGCGGCCTCACCGGGTATCCGTTCGTGGACGCCGGCATGCGGGAGCTCCGGCGACCGGGTGGATGC
>JBDRFQ010000100.1:0-10203 GCA_043818685.1 Candidatus Eiseniibacteriota bacterium | reverse complement strand
GCTCCGATCCTCGAGAATCGCATCGCTGGCCGGCGCGGTCGTCGTCGGCTCCTCCTCTCTCCTCTGGTCCCACGCGGTGGTCGCCGAGGTCTACGCGCCGCACTTGGCGCTCTTCCTCGCGGCCCTCTTCTTTCTGCTCCGGGCGACCTCGGCGAGGGATCTCGCTCTGGGGGCTTGGTTCGGCGGCCTTTCCGCGGCGGCGCACCCGCTCGGAATCGGCGTCCTCCCGCTGCTCTTCATCGCCCGCGCCGCGGGAAGCGGCGGAATGAGAGGCCCGAGGTCGATAGCGGGGCCGCTGCTCCTCTTTTCGATTCCGTTCACCCTCTTCCTCTACCTCCCGATCCGTTCCGCTCTCGATCCCCCGACCGACTGGGGAAATCCGGAAACCGCCGGTGCCTTCCTCGCCCACGTCCTTCGCCTCCGCTATCAGGATGTCCCCCGGCCCGACCTTTCTCTCTCCCTCTTTCTCCGCGAGATCGAAGCGCTCGGGCGCATGGTCGTCGCCCGGAACATCCCCCTCCCCCTCCTCCCCCTTCTTCCTCTTGGGATCGTCGCCGCCGTTGTGCGGGAAGGGAGAAGGACTGTCCTTTCTCTCGGCGGGCTTGTTCTCTTCGGGCCCCTGCTCGTTCTCGCTCTCCGCTTCCCCCTCGCGCCGGAACGGGTGGAGGAGAACACCGTTTTCTTCCTCCCCGCGCTCGCGCTGCTCGCGCTTTTCCTCTCGACGGGGATCGAGCTTCTCCTTCGCGCCTGCTCCGCGAGGCGGTTCCTCCGCGCGGGCATGGGGGCGGTTCTCATCCTTCTCGTCGCGGTCCGCTTCGCGTCGGCGTGGAGGGCGCATCCCTACGACCAGGTGGTTCTCCCGGAGGCGTACGGCCGGCAGGTCCTTCACTCCCTGCCGAGGGGCGCGGTTCTCCACGCACAGGGGGACGACATCGTCTTCCCGCTTCTCTATCTCCGGAGAGCGCTCGGGATGCGCGAGGACGTGACCATCCTCGACGCAAAGGGGACCGTCTTCCCGCGACGGGCGGAGGGTTCGGGGGACAACGTCTACTCGACCTTTCCCGAACCCGGGCTCATCCCCTCAGGGCTCCTCTTCCGACGGGAGGGCGCATCGCCCGCGCCCGCGCCCGAGACCGTGCCCCTCGCGCGCGGCGAAGAGCGCGTTCTCAGGGGGTCGACCCCCCTCCGCACCCTCTGGACGAACTACATGGAGACGAGAGCGCGCTCGGAGGAGACGATTGAGCGGGCGGCTTTCTTCCGCCGCGCGGCGCTCGCGCTCTCCGAGGAGGCGCCGGACGAGCCGGATCGCCGCGCCGATCTCTATGCCGAGGCGACGGTCCTCGCGGAGCGCCGGCGCGAAGAGGAAGCGGCCGCTCGGCTCTCCGTCCTCTTGTCCGAAGACCCGCGCGACGCGTCCGCCGCCCTCCTCCTTGCCGAGATCGAGCTCGGGAGGGGAGGGACCGAGGGCGCTCTCCGGCTCGCTTCCCTTTTCGGGAGCGCGCCGGCCTCCTCGCTCGTGAGGAGCGCGCGGGTTCATCTCTACGCGGGGGAGAGGGAGCGCGCGAGAGAGATCCTCGAAAGCGCCGCGAGACGCGATCCTCTCGCGACGGAGCCGATCGCCCTCCTCCAAGGCCTCGCGGACGAGGCGGCGATGTGGGAGGAGTCGATTCGTCTCGGGAAGCGGGCGCTCGACATCGATCCGGCCCTTGCGGAGGTTCACGTTCGTCTCGCGCGCGCGTACCGAGCCCTGGGAGACGCGCGCAGCGCGGCGCGGGCGTACCGGGCGTTGCTCCAGCTCGAGCCGGGCGGCGCGGGCGCGGACGAGGCGCGGAGGTTTCTCACGGAGGCCGGAGCACGCAGGCCGTGATCCGAGGCCGAACCGGGAAGCGCGCCGATGCCGAGCCGTCGGCAGCTCCGAAGCGGGGTCCGGCCGCGCGCGGCCGGGGACGAAACGAGTGACGGTTCTGAACGATCGCGGCTAGCGGGCCGGGAAACGGAGCGCCCCGTCCGCCCCGGAACCGAGACGGGAGAGGTTCTCGCGCGCCTCGACCGAGGAGGGATCGAGCCGGAGCGCGCGCCGGAAGCACGCGTCCGCCTCCTCCGCCCGCCCGCTCCGTGCCAGAAGAACGCCGAGGGCGTTCCACGCGTCGTCGCGCGTCGGATCGCGGCGAAGCGCCTCGCGGTAGAAGCCCTCCGCCTCGGCCCCCTTCCCGTCTCGATCGAGAAGAATCCCTTTTGTGTAAAGGGCCGGCGCGTGTCCCGGCGAGAGCCGGACCGCTTCGTCCAGCTCCTCCTCCGCCTCCGTGCCCCTTCCGAGGCGGAGGAGGAGAAGCGCGCGGTTGAAGCGGGCGTCGGCATAGTCCGGGCGCGCGCGGAGCGCCTCGTCGAACCACTCCAGCGCGCGCGGCGCCTCGTCCGGCTCAGCCATCCCGACGACGCCGAGACCGTTCGCGGCGTCCGGGTCGCCGGTCCGGCTCCAGATCGACCGGAACCGCGCGCGCGCCTCTCCCCGATCTCCCCTCTCGTACGCGAGCCGCGCCAGGTTGTACTCGGTTCGGACCGGGTTCACGCCGCGGTATCCGAACGGGTCCGACTGCGCGACGAGGAGAAGAAGAACCGCCCCGAGCGCGCCGCGCAGCGCTTCGGATCGCGCGAGGCGGGGGCCGATCGGGGTGAGCGCAGGAGCGAGCAGAACGAGAAACGGCCAGACCGGCGCTCGATAGCGCACGGCGAAGACCGTGAGGGCCGCGGCGATCCAATAGCCGGCGAATCCGAGCGCCGCCAGAGTCCACGCGCGTCCCCGCGCCGCCCCCGCGAGGAGAAACCCGAAGGCGAGGGGAACGAGGACCCCGGCGTCGAGCACGGAGAAACGGAGAAGGGGAGAGCGTTCGCGAAAGTACGCCGCGTCCTGGCTCGCGTCGATCGGAAAGGCGCTCCCGAAGAGCAGGGCCTTGGCCGCGAGCCGCCGGAGAAACGGACCCGGGTCCGAGCGAATCGCGTCGATCGTCCTCTCCACGAAGAAGAGGCTCTCCGCGGCGCTCCCCTCGCGCCCCTCGCGAAGGGGAAGAGCGGTCAGCCGTTCCCATTCGTACCCGGGACGGACGTGCGCCGTCCCGTCCGATTCGGGTCCGTTCCCCACGTAGAGGTTCAGCCCCGCGTTTCCGGTGACCGGTAGAAATCCCTCTCCCGCCCGTGCGTTCAGAACGGAAACCGGAAGAAGCGGAAGCAGGAGCCCGAAGAGAAAGAGGAGCGCGGGACGCGCGGGCCTCTCCTTCACGAGTAGAAAGACCCCGATGAGGAGGAGGGCGAGCCCGGATCCGGGATGGGCGAGGTACGAGAGCCCTCCCGCGAAGCCTGCCGCGAGAAGGGGCGCACACTTCCCCTCCCTCCTGCAGACGAGGATCCGGACGAGGAGCGCGTGAAGGAAGACCTGCAGGACGACCGGAAGCGCTTGAACCTCGAAGTAAAGAACCGGCGGGGCGGCCGCGAGTCCGAGGGCCGCGACGTTTCCGAAGAGCCTCCCCCCGAGGCGAACGCCCGCGGAACGCACCAGAAGAGCGGCGCCCGCCGCGAGGACGATCTGCGCGGCGTAAACCGCCGGCAAGGGACTCGAGAAGAACCGGACGAAGGGGGCGAGAAAAAGAGGATAGAGAGGGCCGTGAATCGGAGGGGCTTCCCAGTAGGGGAGCCCCGCGACGATCGCGCGCGCCTCGGCGAGGTACTCGGCGGCATCGATGATCGGATGGTCGAGGAAGGGGACATCTCTCAAGAAGAACCAGTTGGCAAGGCCGGTCCCCGCTGCGGCGAGGAGCACGAGGAGAGCGTCGAGCCGCGGCGCGCGGCGGGTGTCGTCCAATCGGCGCAAGAGCCGCTCCTTCCCGCCGTCCGACGATAGCACCGGGATCCTCCCCGGGGCAACGGCGGGCGATTTCCTTGCCGGGGCCCGCGCGGGTCCCCTACTATCGCCGGTGTTCGCGCGCGCAGGGCCGCCGGACGGCCGGGAGAGAGAGGGCGCGATGCTCGAGAGTCTCTTTCGCCTTCGCGAGAACGGAACCACGGTCCGCCGGGAAGCGATCGGCGGCGCCACCACGTTCTTCACCCTCTCCTACATCTTGTTCGTGCAGCCGGCGATTCTCTCCACCTGCGGGATGGATCACGGGGCGGTCGCCCTCGCCACCTGCGTTTCCGCCGCGATCGCCACGGTCCTCATGGGAGTCCTCGCGAACCTCCCCATCGCCCTCGCCCCCGCGATGGGGCACAACTTCTTTTTCGCCTTCACCATGTGCGGCGCGTCCGCCGCGGGGGGCTACGGCTATCCCTGGACGATCGGACTCGGCGCCGTCTTCGTCTCCGGCTCGCTCTTCATCCTCCTCAGCGCGACCGGCGCCCGCTCCG
Source organism: Candidatus Eiseniibacteriota bacterium (assembly GCA_043818685.1). Lineage (GTDB taxonomy): Bacteria > Orphanbacterota > Orphanbacteria > Orphanbacterales > Orphanbacteraceae > VGIW01. The sequence goes on along the minus strand of JBDRFQ010000100.1, from coordinate 5,808 downwards.
CGGTCCTGCGGGCATTCCCGCCCTCGCTCCGAACCGGAATCGCCGTGGGGATCGGGCTTCTCATCACGCTCGTCGGGCTGCAGTACGGGGGGATCGTCGTCGCGCGCCCGGGGACGATGATCGGCCTCGGCGACCTCGGCGCGCCGCACGCGCAGGCAGCGATCGCGGGGACGGTCGTTCTTCTCGTGCTGATGGCGCGCCGGGTGCGCGGGGCGATGCTCATCGGAATCGCCGCGGCCACGGCGGTGGGGTCGCTCCACGGGCTCGTCCGCTTCGAGGGGGTCGCCGGGTTCCCGGCGATCGAAGAGGGGACGATCCTTAAGCTCGACATCGCCGGGGTCTTTCGCGAGCCCGGCTTCCTCACGGTCCTTTTCATTCTCCTCTTCCTCGACTTCTTCGACACGGTCGGGACCCTTCTCGGCGTGGGGGAATCGGGAGGGCTTCTCGTCGACGGAGAGATCCCTCGCTCGAAGCAGGCGTTTCTTTCGGACGCGGTCGGCACCACCTCCGGCGCCCTTCTCGGCACCTCGACGATCACGAGCTACATCGAGAGCGCCGCCGGCATCGCCGAGGGGGCGCGGACCGGGCTCGCGAACCTGTTCACCGCGGCGCTTCTCCTCCTGTCCCTCGCCTTCTACCCCCTCGTGCGCGCGATCGGGGGCGGGCTGACGACCGAGGGGGGCGACACACTCTACCCGTTCATCGCGCCCCCGCTGATCGTGGTCGGCGCCCTCATGCTCCGCACGGTGCGGTCGCTCGACTGGGAGGACCCGACCGAGTACCTTCCCGCCTTTCTTCCCATGGCGATCATCCCGTTCTCGTTCTCGATCAGCGAGGGGATCGCCTTCGGGTTCATCGCCTCCGCGCTCCTCAAGACTCTGGGCGGGAAGGCCCGCGAGGTCCATCCGCTCCTCGCCGGGCTCGCCCTCCTCTTCCTCGCCCGCTACCTCTTCCTCCGATAGGAAGGGGGAACACCGGGGCTTTTCGGTATCGGACACCTTGTTCCCTGCGGGTGAGCGGGGCGCTACCCCGGCGGTTCCCGATGGAGATCTCGATCCGAGGCGGAGCTCCGGCCGTCTCCCCGTGCCTTCGGGGCGCCGTTCCCCCTCCCCGCGAGCGCGAGCCGCGCGGAGAAAACCCAGGCGAGGAGAGCGGTGAAGACGGTGACGATGAGGCGAAGGAGAACGAGGAAGCTCCCGAAGGGACCCTCGACTCCTGCGGAGCGAAGGAAGATCACGAACGCGGCGTCCGAGATCCCGAGCCCTCCCGGCGTCGGTGAGAAGAAGCCGGTCACGTTGAAGACGGCAACCGCGCCGACGAGAAGCCCTCCGGACAGACGAATCCCCACGGAACGGAAAACGAACCACCAGAAGAGGAGATCCGCCGCGACGGCGAGGAGCGTGAGGAGAAGGGCCGCGCTGGCCGCGTGCGGACGGAAGAGCGTCCGGAAAGAACCCCGCAGCTCGCGGGTCCCCTCCGCGACCCTCGCTTCGAACCCGAAGAGACGGCCGGACGGGCCGCCGCCCGAGGCGCGCGCTCCTCGCCTCTCCAGCCACCCTCCGACGCTCGTCATCCACGAGTTGCGCCAGCAGAAGAGAGCGGCGATCCCGATCACGAAGAGGAGGAGCAGCGAGACCGGCAGGAAGGCCGCCGGAGCCTTCGCCCGGAGAAGGAGGACGAAAGCGGCGAGACCGAAGAGCAGCGTCGTCATCGACTCGACCAAGCGGTCGTACGCGGTGAACGAGAGAAGGGAGCCCCGGGCGGCGGGCGCCCCGATCGCCGGGAGGAACTCGCCGATCCGCCCCGGAGTGAGGGTCCCCAAAAGCTTGAGGTGAAAATAGAAATGGGCCACCGCGGCGTGCCCCGCCGGAACGCCTCCGAGCCGGTGGAAGAACCCCCACTTCACGAGCCGGACCCCCTGGGAGAGGAGAAAGGCGAGGATCGCGAGGAGAAAAGAACCCCGATCGGCGTCGAGGAGCGCCTCGAGGCTGCGGCGGATCCCTAGGCGATAGAGGACCAGCGCGAAGAGAACGAGGCCGAGGAGACCGAGGAGGTGACGTTTCCTCAAGCTCCCTCCCCCTTCCCGCGGGCGATCACGTAGAGCAGCATCCCGAAACGAGCCCCGAGGAGCCTCTCGGGAGAGAAGCGGAACGGAAGGACGTTCAGCCCCCCGGCGTCCACGATCTCGAAGTCCCGATGGAGCTCCCGGAGACGCGCCGGCCGAAGGGGGACCTCCCGGATCCCCGGCATGAAGAGAGGGCGGATCAACGTCCACCCGGAAAGGGCGTTCGGGACGAACGTGGCCACAGAGCCCCCCCGGGCGAGAATCGCGCGGAAGTTGGCGAGGATCCCCTCCTGACCCCGCGGGGCGTAGTGCTCGAGCAGCCCGTCCGAGAAGACGAGGTCGAAGCTCCGCGCGCGGCGCTCGGCGAACCCCGGGTCGAGAAGATCCTCGCAGAGGTACGACTCCGCCCGCCCGCCGGTCGCCTCGCGTGCGAGGGCGAGCGCTTCCTCGGAGAGATCGAGCGCGGTCACAAGGCACCCGCGCTCGATGAAGCGGAGGGAGAAGAAGCCGGACCCGCAGCCGGCGTCCAGGACGCGCAACCCAGGACGGAGGATACGGTCGAGCCGCTCGAGAATCCGTTTCTTCGACCAGCTCTCCCGCGTGAAACGCCCTCCGCGGGAGCGGGCCCAGAACCGGTTCCAGCTCTCTCCCATCATGATTCCCGGAGTTCCCCCGCTCGCGGGAGCTGCGCCGCCGGACCGGCGGCGGGAAGGAGCCGCGAGGCCGGCTACGAGGAGCGGACCTCCACCCTTCTGCCGCCGGCGCGGAGCGACTCGTCCGCGGCGGCGAGCGCCGCCACGACGCGATGCCCGTTCCAGCCGTCGGTCAGCGGCCTCTTCTTCTCGCGAACGCACTCGATGAAGTGCGCGCACTCGATGCGGAGCGGCTCGGTGGTCTCGATCTTCGGCGCGAGGATGTCCCCCGCGCGAAGCCGCACCTGGTAGTCGTGGATCCCCCCGTCCTGGAAGAGGGTGCTCTCGAAGCCGCGGTCGTACAGCTTCAGCTTCTGCTCGCTGTCGAGATCGTCGTAGACGGCCATCCTCTTCTCGCCCACCACGGTGACCCTTCGGACCTTGGAGGGATCGAGCCAGCTCACGTGGACATGGGCGATGACGCCTGAGGGGAACTCGAGGAAGAGAAACACGACGTCCTCGACATCCGGCTTGAGAAACGCCCTTCCGAGAGCGATGACGGAGACCGGGGCCTCGTCGAGAAGGTAGAGGAGAATCGAGAGATCGTGAGGGGCGAGGTTCCACATCGCGTTGATGCCGGGGCGGAAGATGCCGAGGTTGACGCGCGTCGAGTAGACGTAGCGGGTCTTCCCGAACCCCTCGTCCCGGACGAGCTTCTTGAGGTGCCGCACGGCAGGGTTGTACTCGAACGTGTGCCCCACCATCAGCGTGAGGCCGGTCCGGTCCGCGAGCTCGGCGAGGAGCTTCGACTCGTCCGGGTTCATCGCGAGAGGCTTCTCCACGAGCACGTGCTTTCCGGCCTCCAGCGCGCGGCGCGCGAGATCGTAGTGGGTTTCGGCGGGGGTCACGATCACGACCGCCTCGATCTTCGGATCCGAGAGAACGTCGCCGGCGTCCTCGGTACCGCGAAGAGACGGGTATCGGCGCGTCAGCCTGCGCACCTTCGAGGGATCGACGTCCGCCACGACGGCGAGATCCGCTTCTTCCAGCTCCGTCAGATTCCGGACGAGATTGGGTCCCCAGTACCCGCACCCGATGAGCCCGATCCGAACCATGCTTCGCCTCCCACCCCGGCGACGATTTCTACCGGCCGAAGACCAGGGGCGCCGGCGGACCCGCGGGGGGATCTCCCCTTCGCGGCCGCAGCGAAGCGCCTCCGCCGGATTCTAGCACGAAGGAACCCGCGGCGGCATCGCCGCCCGCCGGTTGACCGGGGGCCCGCCCCGTGGCAAAGTGAGGCGTCCTTCCGCGGGAGAGGTGATCGATCCGATGGTTCGCCGATTCGCGCCGTTCCTCCTGCTTCTCCCGGCGGTCCTTCTCGTCTACGGGTTCCTGATCGAGCCGAACCGCCTCGTCGTACGGGAGGTCTTCCTCCCCTCGGAGCGGCTCGACCGCTTCTTCGGGGATGCCGTCGTCGTTCATCTGAGCGACCTCCACCTGACGGGAATCGGCTTTCGCGAGAAGCGCCTCCTCCGCGCCCTGGAGCGGATCCGTCCCGACTACGTCTTCGTCACGGGGGACTATATCGGCGCGAGACGGCCGTACGGCCCGGTGCTCGACCTCCTCGGGAGGCTCGATCCGATCGTCGGCGTGTACGGGGTCCTCGGAAACGTCGACTACAACGGAACGAGAGAGTCGTGCCGGATCTGCCACGAGGGGGGCCCGGGCGGCCCGCTCCGCGGCCCCGAGCCGATCCGCGTGCTCCGGAACGAGAGCGCGCTCCTCGAGCGGAACGGGAAGACGCTCCTCCTCATCGGGCTGGACGAGTTCGACACGCGGCCGGAGAGGCCCGACCCGCGGCGGCTCCTCGAGGAATCGGAGAGGGCGACGCCCCGGATCGTTCTTTCGCACACAACCGCATGGGTCGGTGAGGCGGCGGCGTGCGGCGCGGACCTCTACCTCGCCGGAGACACGCACGGCGGCCAGGCCGCCCTCCCGGCCGGGCTCTTCCGGAGGATCATGCCCGAGAAGCACTGGGAGTACCGGGACGGCCGCTTCCGGGTCGGTTCGCTCTGGCTCCACGTGCACCACGGAATCGGATGGAGCATTCTGCCTTTCCGCCTCGGCTACCCCCCGCTCGTCGCCGTTCTTCGCTTCCGGGAGGAGCCATGAATCGAGACCGTGTCGCGGCGCTTCTCCTCCCGCTTCTCCTCGCGTGCGGCGGCGCGCCGGAGAAGCCACTCCTCCTCTACGATTTCGAGAACGAGGGAGATCTCGACAGGATCCACTGGGCGTGCCACGACAGTTTCGGCAGGACCGGCGAGTGGAGCACTTCGGGGCTCTACTCGCTCCGATGCGAGCCGAGGGACGCGAGGTATCCGGGAATCCACTTCGGGGACTTCGAGACGGACTGGGGCGGCTTCGACACGCTCTCCCTCGACGTGCGAAACGAAGGCGCGGAGACCTTCGAGCTCGTGGTGCGCGTCGACGACCGCGACTCCGGGGAGGAGTTCGCCAACCGCTACAACGGCTCCTTCCGGCTCGCCCCCGGCGAGAGCTCGATCCGCATTCCGCTCGAGGAGGTCCGCCGAGCCCCCGCCTCGCGGACGCTCGACCTTTCCCATATCGATCAGTTCATCATCTTCTTTCGGGATGCAAAGAAGCCGCCCGTGATCCTCATCGACCGGATCGCGCTGGAGTGAGGGCTACGCGCCCCCGTGCTCCAGCCGGCGGAAGAGCTCCTCGACCTGTTCCAGCGGCTCTCCCAGGAAGACCAGACGCCCCCACAGCTCGAGATCGACCAGGCAGGAGAAGGCGAAAGGGCTCTCCGGGGCGCGCGCGACGAGCTCGTCCAGGCTCTTTCGGGAGAGGCCGATCCCCTCCTGGCAGAAGCCGCCGCGGAAGAGCTCCGGCCGCGCGAGAGGGGCCAGGTACTCCCGGAGCGGAAGTGGAAACCCGACCTTCCGCCGCTTCACGATCGCTGCCGGCAGATGGCGGAGGGCGATCCTCCTCAGGATGCGCTTCTCTCCCCCTCCGCCGACACGGAGGCGGAGCGGTATGTGGATCGCCTTCTCGACCACCCGGTGATCGAGGTACGGAACGCGGCACTCC
>JBDRFQ010000099.1:0-15541 GCA_043818685.1 Candidatus Eiseniibacteriota bacterium | reverse complement strand
GCGGTAGATCTGCTCGACGCGGTACTCGTGCATGTAGCCGTAGCCGCCGTGGATCTGGATCGCCCGGCTCGCGGTCCGGGTCGCCGTCTCGGTCGCGAAGAGCTTCGCCTGGGAGGCCTGGCGCGCGTACGAGAGGTTCTTCTCCTTCCGCCATCCGGCCTCGTAGGTAAGGAACCGCGCGGCGTCGATCTCCGTCCTCATGTCGGCGAACATCCACTGGATCCCCTGGAACTCGGCGATCCGGTGCCCGAACTGCTCCCTCTGCAGCGCGTAGGCGCGCGCCGCTTCGAACGCCTCTTCCGCCATGCCCACCGCGGAAGCGGCGACGGCCACGCGCCCTCCGTGAAGCGTCTCGATGGCGATCCTGAGCCCCTTCCCCTCCGCGCCGAGGAGCGCGCTCGCGGGAACCTCGGCGTTCTCGAAGATCAGCTCGCAGGTCGGAGAGCTCCGGAGTCCCATCTTCTTCTCGATCGTTCCGATGGAAAAACCCGGAGTCATCTTGTCTACGATGAACGCCGACATCCCGCGGATCACGCCGCTCCCCCGATCGATCCGGGAGAAGAGGATCACGAAGTCGGCCACCGAACCGTTCGTGATGAAGATCTTCGTTCCGTTGATGACGTAGCGGTCCCCCTTCTTCACGGCCGTCGTCTTGATGTGGGTCGCGTCCGATCCGGCGTCCGGCTCGCTGAGGGCGTAGCAGCCGAGCAGCTCCCCCGTCGCGGAACCCCGGAGGTACTTGCGCTTCTGCTCCTCGCTCCCGAAGTGCACGAGCGGATAATTGATAAGCGAATTGTGCAGCCCGACGGTCATCCCCTGACCCGCGCTCGCCCTCGAGATCTCCTCGGTCGCGATGAGGTAGCTGAGGAAGTCGAGCCCCTGCCCCCCGTGCTCCTCCGCGACGCACATCCCGAGAAAGCCGTTTTCCGCCAGCTTCTTCGTGATCGGCCGCGAGAACTCTCCGCTCTCCTCGGCGGCCGCCGCTTCCTCGCGGATCCCGTCGGCGAACTGACGGGCCATGTTCCGGATCATCTCCTGCTCTTCGTTCCAGCTGAAATCCATCTTCTCTCTCCGGCGGCCGGGCGGCGCCGGGGAGATCCCGCCCGCGCCCGGTTCTGCGGTTTCGAGGAAGCGCCTACTTCCCCCGGAACTCCGCCTTTCGTTTCTCGAGAAACGCGCCGCACCCTTCCTTCGCGTCCTCGGTGCCGCAGACGAGCCCGAAGAGCGAAGCCTCGTAGGCGCTCCCCTCTTCGAGGGTCATGTCCATGCCGTGATGAATCGCGTCCAGGGCGCAGCGCACGGCGGCCGGACCCACCTTGTAGACCTGGGCCAATATCTCCTCGCAGGCCGCGAGGAGCCCCTCGGGCGGCACCACCCGGTTGACGAGCCCGATGCGGAGCGCCTCATCGGCGGGGACCCTTCTTCCGGTCATCACGATCTCCGCGGCGACTCCCTTCCCGACGAGACGGGGGAGCCGCTGCGTTCCCCCGTATCCGGGAATGACCCCGAGCGAAACCTCGGGGAGGCCGAAGACCGCCTTCTCCGACGCGACGCGCAGCGTGCACGCGAGGGCGAGCTCGCAACCGCCTCCGAGCGCGAAGCCGTTCACGGCGGCGATCACCGGCTTTCCGATCTTCTCGATCAGGCCAAACACGTGCTGGCCGCGAAGCGAGAACGCACGGGCCCCTTCCGCGTCCAGCGCGGCGATCTCGTTGATGTCCGCCCCCGCGACGAAGGCGCGGTCCCCCTCGCCGGTCAGGATGACGCCCCCCACGGAGGAATCCCTTCGTATATCAAGGAATGCCTCGCGAAGCTCGTTCATCGTCTCCGAGTTCAGGGCGTTGAGGACCTTCGGGCGGTTGATGCGAACGACCGCGGTCTTTCCCGACCGCTCGACGACAAGGTTCTTGGCCTCCATGATCGCCTCCCTCTTTTCCCGATCGAATCGAGAAGCGGGCCCTCCCCCGGGGGGCGGATCGCCGCCCGGGCGGGCCGGACCCTCTTCCCTTGCGCACCGCGGGGAACGTGCCGGCGGATCCGCCGCCGGGATCGAGCGTCGCTCGGCCCGGGGCGGACCGGTGACGTTTTCCCACGCTACCGGCTGGGCATCGGCGCTGTCAACAGCATTCTCGAACGGTCCGGCCCGTAACTCGTTCGACATCAACGTGGTTATCCGATTGACGCGGGGTCCCGCTTCCCGTTATCGTGGCCCCATGAGCGAGAAGAGGCCGCCCGAAGAACCGCGAGACGAGCGCCGCCTCCTCGGGGAGTGGAGGGAGAAGGTCTACGAGCCATCGCGCGCGAAGCTCCCCGAGCGCGAGAAGGAGTTCCGGACCCCAGGCGGCTTCCCGGTCGAACCGGTCTACACGCCGCTCGATCACGGAGAGCGGATCGAGCTTCCGGGCACCTATCCCTTCACGCGCGCGATCCAGCCGACCCTCTACCGCTCGCGGCTCTGGACGATGCGCCAGTACTCCGGCTTCGGGTCCGCCGAGGAGACGAACCGGCGCTTCCGCTATCTGCTCGATCAGGGGCAGACCGGCCTCTCGACCGCGTTCGATCTCCCGACGCAGATGGGGCTCGACTCGGACGATCCGCTCGCCGAGGGGGAGGTCGGCAAGGTCGGGGTCGCGATCGACTCGATCCGGGACATGCGCGTCCTGTTCGACGGGATTCCTCTCGATCGCGTGAGCGTCTCGATGACGATCAACTCGACGGCGTCGATCCTCCTCGCCTACTATCTCGTGCTCGCCGAGAAGGACGGCGTCCCGTGGGACCGGCTCCGCGGGACGGTGCAGAACGACATCCTCAAGGAGTACGCGGCGCGCGGCACGTACGTCTTCCCACCCCGCCCCTCGATCCGTCTCATCACCGACATGTTCGCCTTCTGCGGGAGGGAGGTCCCGCAGTGGAACCCGATCAGCGTGAGCGGCTATCACATCCGCGAGGCGGGAGCCACGGCCGTCCAGGAGCTCGCCTTCACGCTCGGCAACGCGATCGCCTACCTCGAGGCGGCCCGCGAGGCGGGGATCGACCCGGGCGGAATCGCGAACCGCGTCACGTTCTTCTTCGACGTGATGAACGATCTCTTCGAGGAGACGGCGAAGTTCCGCGCGGCGCGGCGCCTGTGGGCGCGGATCTGCGGGATGCGGTTCGGCATCGACCCGGATAAGGCGCGGCTCAAGTTCCACGCGCAGACCGGCGGATCCACGCTCACCGCGCAGCAGCCGGAGATCAACATCGCCCGCGTGACGATCCAGGCGCTCGCCGCGGTCCTCGGGGGGGCGCAGTCTCTCCACACGAACGCCTACGACGAGGCGCTCGCGCTCCCCACGGAGAAGTCGGCGCGTATCGCGCTTCGCACGCAGCAAATCCTCGCGTGCGAGACCGGCGTCGCGAACACCGTCGATCCGATGGGAGGCTCCCACTTCCTCGAGAGCCTGACCGACCGCATCGAGGAGGAGTCGGAGAAGCTCCTCCGGAGGATCGACGAGGAGGGCGGCATGCTCGAGGCGATCGAGAAGGGGTTCGTGCAGCGCGAGATCCAGAGCAGCGCGTACGAGTATCAGAAGAAGGTCGAGGCGAACGAGACGATCGTCGTCGGTGTGAACCGCTATCGGACCGACGAGGCGGTTTCCGCGGAGACGTTCTCGATGAACCCGGAGGTCGAGCGGTCGCAGAAGGAGCGAGTCGCGAAGGCGCGCGCCGAGCGGAACGCCGCCGCCCACCGGAGGGCGCTCGAGGCGGTCGAGCGGGCCGCGCGCGAGGGGACGAACCTCATGCCCCCGGTTCTCGAGGCGGCCAGGGCCGAGGCGACGGTCGGGGAGATCTGCGCGGTTCTCGCGCGGGTGTTCGGAAGGCACAAGGAGATCGTGACGCTCTAGCCTGGGAGGGGATCGCTTGAAGGTCGTACGCGTCGATCACGTGGGGATCGCGATGAAGGAGATCGGGGCGATCGCTCCGCTCCTTCGGGTTCTATTCGGGGGCGAAGAACCTCGCGTGGAGGTCGTTCCCGATCAGGGGGTGAGGACGACCGCGCACCGCGCCGGCGAGACCTCTCTCGAGTTTCTCGAGGGGACGGGGGCGGACGGGCCCGTGGACCGCTTCCTCGCGAGGAGGGGAAGCGCCCTCCACCACATCGCGCTCGCCGTCGAGGATCTCGAGACGGCCCTCGCCGAGCTGAAGAAAGCCGGGATCCCCCTCATCGACGAGGCGCCGAGGCGCGGCGCGGAGGGGAAACGGATCGCGTTCCTCCATCCGAAGGGAGCCGGAGGGATCCTGATCGAGCTGTGCGAGGCGGGGCCCCGGTCCCGAGAATAAAGGGCGGGCCTTCCCGGTTCTCCCGGCGGAAAGCCCGAGGTGGTGTCCCCGTGGGGTGACCTCGTTCCTCCTTCCGATCGCCGCGCTTCTCGTGTTCGCGGGGAGCGTCTTCTTCCGGCGGGCGTCCGCTCTCCCCGCGGCCGCGCTCCTCCTTTCGCTCGTCTCGCTCCTTCCCCGTCTTCCCGCCCGCGAGCGGTTCCAGGGGTTCCTCGACCGCGCGGCGGCCTTCATCGAACGGCGTTTTCGTCTCCATCTCGTGATCGTGAGCGCGGCGCTCGCCGCGTTCTATCTCTGGCTCTGGGGGCTCCACGCGTACGGTTTCCAGCCGGTCGTCCACGACGAGTTCGCCTATCTCTTTCAGGCGAGAACCTTCCTCGCCGGCCGCCTCTTCTTCCCCCCTCCGCCGGATCCGGTCTTCTTCGACGCTTTTCACATCCTGACCGATCCCGTCTACGCGTCGAAGTACCCGCCGGGGCATGCTCTCCTTCTCCTCTCCGGAGTCGCGGCGGGCGTCCCCTGGCTCGTTCCGGTCCTCGCCGCGGGCCTCTCCCTCTTCCTCGTCGGGCTTCTCGCCAGAGCGCATCTCGGGGGGCCGGCCTCCCTTCTCCTCGTCCTCCTCTTCGGTCTCTCGCCGGCGGAGATCCAGGTCGCGACCACCTACCTCTCGCAGACCACGTATCTCCCCGCCGTGCTCCTCTTCCTTCTCTTCCTCCGCCGATCGGCGAGCCGCGGGGGGATCGGCGATTTCTTTCTCGCCGGGCTCTTCCTCGGGCTCGCGTTCCTGATCCGCCACTGGAACGCCGCCGTGCTCGCGGTGTTTGCGGCGGCTCTCGTCGCCTCCTTCCGCGAGGCGCGAACCTCTTTCCGGCGGCCGCTCCGCGCCCTCGCCCTCCTCCTTCCGCTCGCCCTCTCCGGAATCGCCGTTCTCGGCTATGACCGCGCGGTCACCGGGTCGGCGCTGAAGACGCCGTGGGAGCTTTATGCCGAAAGGAGCCAGCCGGAGGACCGCTTCGGCTTCTACGGGGGCGAGGCGATCGAGGAGCGCCCGGTCGGACCGGGGAAGCGGATCTACAACGAAAGGGTGCTCTACCCTCACCGCACGCGCTACACGCCGGGCCTCGCGCTCCGGTCCCTCTTCACGGCGCGCATCCCGATGTCCGCATGGGAGGCGCTCCCGACCATCGGGTTTCTCTTCCTCGTCCCGCTCCTGGTCCGGCTCTCCGGCCCGAGGCGGGCGGCCGGTCTCGCCACGCTCGCGTTCTCACTTCTCATGCACGCGGCGTACCTTCTCTACTGGTTCCCGTGGGGGCCTTACTACCACGAGATCACGCCGCTCCTCATCGCGCTCCCCCTCCTCGGGGCGCGCGAGATGATGGAGCGGGCGACGCGCGAGAGGCGCGCGGGGGCCGCCCTCGCGGCGCTTCTTCTTCTCGGCCTCACGGTCGGGGCGGCGGGCGCACGCCTCCCCTTCCAGATCGATTTCAGGCGGGAGAAGGCGGCTTCCCACGCCCGCTTCGAGCGCCTCGTCGAGCGGCGCACGCCGCCGGGCTCGATCCTCTTCATCCGATACGGAAGGAACCACAACCCGGACATCGATCTCATCAACAACGAGCCGGACCTCTCGAGGGCGGAGAGGATCTATGTCTACGACCTCGGCGAGGAGAGAAACCGCGCGCTTCACGACACGCAATTCGCCGGCCGGGAACCCTATCACCTCGACGAGGGCCTCCGCTCGGTCGTCCCAGGGTACGCGCCCCCCAAATAGAAGGAGGCCGCGGTAGAAACCGCGGCCTCTTCACGAAGAGCTTGAAGGCCTCAGGCTAACGATAGAGCGTCTTCACGCGGCCCCAGCTCGTCTCTTCGGTCGCCGTCGGGCAGGTGACCATGCCGGTCAGCGTCCAGGTCCCCCACGTGTTGGTCCCGTAGGAGTCCAGGATCACGTAGTAGGTGCCGGCGCCCGGAAGCGGGAAGTTCTCGATGTCCTCGAGACCGCCGGTGACCGTGCTGTCCTCGCCGATCACACAGGTTCCGATCACGTCCGCACAGTCCGTCACGATGTAGATCGCGCCGTCGGCCGAGCTCGTGTAGTTCAGGCTGACGACCGAGCCGGCCGGAACGGTGAACTTGTACGTCACGTCCTTGCCCGCCTCCGGGAAGCGGGTGCACGTGTTCGGGTAGGGACCCGGATCGTAGTCGTTGAACGCCCACTGCGTCGAGCCCGCGAGGTTGACGGCCGTGTTGCAGAGGATCTCGATCGCGCCGCTGCACTGATCGTTCGGCGGCGGGGGCTGGGGAGCCTGGCAGTTCACGAACGCCTTGTAGGTGCCGGTGTAGGACGCCGTGTAGCCGATGATGCGGCCGTAGTAGGTGCCCGCGGCGGGCGCCGTGTACGTGATGAGCGAGTAGTAGCCCGGGCCGCTGTCGTCGTCGTATCCCACCTGCGTCTGGGCGGAGTTGTACAGGTAGATCTTCGTGTCGCCGATCGGGGTCGCGCCGTCCGCGTCCGTCCCGAACGTGATCACGGTGCCGGCGGTCGTGATGCTGAAGACGATGTAGTCGTTGTCGCCGCCCGGGGAGATCGCCGCGTGAAAGACATCGCCGCATTCGATCGGGTCGGCGGTAGCAAACGTTCCGTTGTCTTCCGTCTCGTTCACGTCGGCACGGATGTCATAAGGCGAGTAGCTCCACGGCTTCTCCTCGATTCCCGTCACCGGGTCGGCGAGGACCGGCGCCGCAAAGGCCAGACAAATCGCGATAGCAAAGATCTTCTTCAAGTGATACCCTCCCTTCAGGCGACTAACGAACGCGGTGATTCAAGAAGCCTCTCGAATGTGTTCCTGCGGAATCCGTAGACTAGACGCTCCTCTCATCACCTCCTCATACCAGATACCAGTGAATGAAAAACCCGAACGTTTGGCCGAAAACCATTCCTTTCCGACAGTTTGCATTCTATCACATCGGGGTTTCCGGAGTCAAGCGCAACCCGTTGCGAAGCGCGCGATTCCGCTCTGGGAGCGGTGCCGGGTACCCGCCCCGAACCCCGAAGACAGGATCGGCTCCTCTCCATCCCCTCTTGAGCCGAAACGCCCGGACCGGTTCGTCCTCGAACTCTGCTCCCCTGCTAATCAACAATGAGACAATGGTTTTACTCGAAACCCTCAACTTAATTCTCGGAACACTTGCCCTTCGGCCGTGAGGCCCGGCCCGGAGCTCGACGGGGGATCGCAGGGCCCCTTCCTCCCGGCAGGTAGAGATCGATCTCGCCCCGGAGAGGGTCGACGCGGGCGATGCCGACGCGGATCGCGTCTCCGAGCCCGTAGGTCTTCCGGCTCCGCCGCCCGACGAGGCGGGCGTTTCTCTCGTCGTGGCGGAACTCCCCCTCGAGCGTCGAGGCGCGCACGAGCCCTTCCACGCCCAGGTCGTCGAGGCGCACGAAGAGGCCGTAGCCGGCGACTCCGGTGATGCGGCCCCCGTATTCTTCGCCGACGTGCCTCACCATGTACCGCGCCTGCAGGAGGCGAACCGCCCGGCGCTCCGCCGCCTCCGCCGCGCGCTCCGTCTCGCTGCAGTGCTTGCCGGCCGCATCGATCCTCGGCACGAGCCGTTTTGCGTACGAAGGCAGGTAGCCGGTCCGGCCGCGCAGGCTCCGCAGCATCCGGTGGACGAGGAGGTCCGGGTAGCGGCGAATCGGCGAGGTGAAGTGCGTGTAGTGGCGGAAGGCGAGGCCGAAGTGGCCGATGTTCTCCCGCTGGTAGACCGCCTTCTGCATCGAGCGGAGCATCAGCTCGTGAACGAGGTCCGCTTCCGGGGCGCGCTTCACCTTCTCGAGGAAGCGGGCGAACCGGATCGGGCGCGCGTCGTCCGAGACGGGAAAGGAGAAGCCGAGGCGGTTCATCATGTAGGAGAAGAACTCGAGGCTCTCCTTGTCGGGGCGGCCGTGGACCCGGTAGAGAAACGGCTGCCCCTTTCCCATCACCTCCCGGGCGACGGCGCGGTTCGCGGCGAGCATGAACTCCTCGATGAGACGGTGGGACTCGAGGCGAACGCGGCGGCCGAGCTCGACGACCTCCCCCCTCTCGTCGAGAACGATCCTCGCCTCGGGAAGATCGAAATCGAGGGAGCCCTCCTCGGACCGGCGGCGGTAAAGCAGGAGCGCGAGCTCGCGGGCGACCTCGAGGCCCTTCGCGACGCGGCGGATCCTCGCGTCCGCGGCCCCTTTGTCGAAGAAGCCCTGGACCTCCTCGTACGCGAGCTTCGCGCGGGAGCGGATCACCGTGTCCTCGAAGCGCCACTTGAGGGCAAGACCGTTCTTGTCGAAATCGATGAAAACCGAGTGCGCGAGGCGGCGCCGGTTCGGCCGGAGCGAGCAAACGTCGTTCGAGAGCGACTCGGGGAGCATGGGGATCACGAGGCCGGGAAGATAGACCGAGTTCCCCCTCCGGAACGCCTCCCGATCGAGCGCGGTCCCTTCCTCGACGTAGAAGGAGACGTCCGCGATGTGGACGCCGAGGCGGTATCCGTCGGCGCGGCGCTCCACGGAGATCGCGTCGTCGTGGTCCTTCGCGTCGACCGGATCGATCGTGTAGACGAGGTCCCCCGTTCGATCGACGCGGCGAGCTTCCTCTTCCGCTCTCTCCTTGACCGCGGCGCGCTCCGCCTCCTCCACGACCCGTGAGGGGAACTCCGCGGTGAGTCCGAAGCTCCGAGCCACCGAGAGGAGATCCACACCCGGGGCGTCCGGATCGCCGAGAACCTCCGCGACCCTCCCGCGCGGGGCGGCCGAGGGTGTCTCCCCTCCCTCGACGAGGACGACGACCTTCTCCCCTTCCCGCGCACCGCCGGTGCCTCCGGGGAGGATCTCGAACGCGCGGGGGAGGCGCGGGTCGTCAGGCAGAACGCGGGGGATTCCTCCCCCGCTCTCGAAAACCCCGACGATCCGGAGGCGGCCGCGCTCGAGCACCCGGACCACGACCCCGGCGGGGCGGCCGGCGCGGCGTCCGGCGAGGCGGACCGCGACCTGGTCGCCGTCGAGCGCGCCGCCGAGGTCGGCGGGTGAGACGCGAACGTCCTCTCCCTCTTCGCGACCGACGAACCCGGCGCCCCCTCGCGTGACCGCGATCCTCCCCCTGACGAGGGAAAGACCTTCGTGCCGATCCCTTCCGGGCCGGGCCGGGAGAGCGACGCGGGTTCTTCTCACGCGAACGAGCGCGCCCGCCTCGACGAGCTCGTCGATTCGTCTCTTGAAGCCCGGAAAGTCCGCCCTCTTGATCCCCAGCGCGCGAGCGAGCCCCCGAACGGTCATCGGGCGGTCTGCGGCGCGGCGGATCCTCTCGAGGAGCTTCTCCTTCTCCTTCATCACGCGTGAACGGTAGTGCGGCGCGCCGCCGCGCGTCAACAGGGGAACCGGTTGCGGAGCCGCGGCCCGTCAGGAGGGGCGATGTTTCTAGGAGCGCAGGTCTCGGTGAAAGAGCGCGCGGACGTACTCGCCGCATTCATGCGCCCAGGGCCGGGGATCGCTGAGGGAGAAGACCTGATGGTGCACCCCAGGCAACAGACCCCGCGCGAAGCCGAGCAGCGCCCTCGCTGCCGCGTGGTCGCCTCCTCCCGCCGGCTTCTTCCCTCGCAAAGCGACCGCCAAGAGGTGATCCAGATCTCCCAGTATCCACTGGAGCTTCCGGCCGACCGGGTACGGCCGCGGGGAGGGGATCTTCTCTCCGAGAAACGAACGGACGAGAAGCCGGGGGAAAGGGACCCCGCAGGAAACGGCGAGCTGAAGAGAGCCCCACAACCGCCCGTTCACCTCCATCAGCTTCGGCTTCCCGTCGCGGAGATCCTCCTTGAACTCCACCATCGCCACCCCGTCCCAGCCGAGGCCGCCGAGGAGCCGAGCCGCGTGTTCGGCCAGATCGCCTCTCAGGGGGGCGCTTTCGCAGGAGGTGCTCACGCCCCCTTCGGGCGGTTTCTCGCGCACCCTTCGATGCGCGAAGGAGGCGAGGACCTCCCCTTTTCTGACGAGAAGGAAGATCCCAACACCCGGTCCCCGGATCGATTCCTGAACGAGATACGGGGGCCCCGCCCATTCCATTTGCCCGATCGCTTCACGAAGCGCCCCCCGCTCTTCCGCCCGTTGGACCCGGGTCTTCCGCCAGCGGCCCTCCCGAACCAACCCGGAAACCCGGGCTTTTGCGACGCAGGGGAAGAGATCGGAAGGAACCCGCGCGCACTCTTCGACTCGATGGAGAACCACGGTGCGGGGGACGGGAATTCCCAGCTCCTCCGCCTTCTCGATGAGATGGAGCTTGTCCGCCGCGCGCTCCCATGTCTCTCCGGAGGGGAAGGGGATCAGGAGGTCGCCCCCGAACCGATCCCTGCGGGCGAGAACCGTGGAAACGGTCAGGTCGGTCATGGGGATCAGAGCCTCGATGCCGCGGGTTCGGATCTCCCTGGCGAGGCTCTCGACGAACGGATCGCCGCCAGCGGCCGGATCGGGATAGACGATGCTCTCTCGAACGGATCTGGAAAAACCGGTGAGAGAGCGGCGGGAGTGATGGCCCGTCACCACGAGGTGTCCGTCCGCCGCGAGATCCCGCGCGGCCGCCAGGGTGGACCGCTCATTCCCGTCCGTCAGCAGGATCTTCATGACCGAATGCGTCTTCCCGCCCGGCGGTTTGTCCCGAGGCGGATCCTCTCTTGCCGATCGACCGTAACGCGCCGAGCCTCGACTGGGAAGGACTATCGAATCACCGTCCCGATGACCACTCTCCCCTCTCTGAACACGCCCGTCAGAACGACCGGCGGAGATGGAGGAGACGCGCCACGAGCGCGTGCTCGCAGAGCGGTTCGATTCTGTCGACCGGTACGGAGAGGGCCGTCGCCGTGCGGTGGAAACGTCGACGACGTTCGAGGCCGCGGCGGGTCTTCGCCGAAGGGCGCGCCCAGGCCCCGATGGAGCGTTCGCGGGAGCGGTGGAAGGACTCGCTAACCGCGAAGGAAACGCCCGCTCATGAAGGCGGCGGCGGATCGCGGGCCGCGAGAGAACACCCGCCGCGCGATTCGGACCCGCGCCCCTTCCCAGCCTTCCAGCGCCGCCTGGATGTCTTCGAAGATCCCCTGAACCAGCGGCGCGATCGCCTGGACCGCGATGATCCCGGCGAGCGACACGAAACCGCCGAGCAGCGCGTACTCGATGACGTCCTGCCCTTCCTCCTCACGGTGGATTCTCATGAGAAGCTGCAGCATTCTGTCCCTCCTTCTCATCGACTCGGGGCGAGTAGCGGGGTTCCGCCCCCGGGAGAACATCCGGCCCGAGGGTGAAACGCCCCGGGAGGAAGCGGGGAAACCGGGGACGCTGTTGAGCACGTTCCGTCTCAACAAAACTCGTGCGCTTTCGGGAACTTTCGGCCGGTTCTCAGAGATCGGTTCGAGACGAACGAGGCAATCTTCCCGATCCGCGTGATGTCTTGATTCGAACCGGGATGCTGCGCTATCGTTACTGAGCACAAGCTACTGCACGCCAAGACCGCAAGCGGGGGACGAACATGAGCGAAGCTCTGCAGACCGCGCAGATCACTCTTGGGGCCGTCGAGACGATTCTGAAGGCCGGGTTCATTCGCGTCGAGCCGTCCGACGGCGGGTACCTGGTCGTCGAGGAGGACAGGACCAGGGCGGCGGTCTCCCTCTCTCTGGAGAAATCGATGGTCACGTACCAGTCGCTGTGGAGCATCAGCGAGGCGTTCAGCACCGAGGAGAAGCGCAAGGCCGTCGATGAGCTGAACAGGCAGTACATCCTGGTTCGGTTCAGTCTTCCCGGCCCGTCCACTCTGCGGTGCGACTATCAGTTCCTCTACGAGGACGGTGTCACAGGGCACTTCTTCGTGAACACCCTCAGGCACTTCCTCATCGTCGCCGGACACGCCGTGCGATCTCTGCCGGAGGAGATGCTGGCCTGAATTCAAGAAGGAAGTCCCCGAGCGGCGTGGAGGCCTTCTCGAAGCGGGCTCGCCGCCCCCCGTGCAAGAGCCGCGTGGAGAATTCATGATCTTCCTCAGCTACCGGAGGTCGGAGAGCGAGACCGTCGCGCGCGAATTGGCGCGGCGGCTGCGCAGGCTCCATGGCGAGTCGGAGGTGTTCCTGGACGAGACATCCATCCGTACGGCCGAGCCGTGGCTCGAGCGCATCAAGACGGCGGTCCGCTCGGCGTCGGTGGTGCTGGTCCTCATGGGGCAGGAGTGGTTCACGGTCAAGGGAGACGATGGGGCTTCGAGGATACTCGATCCGGATGACGTCGTGAGGCTCGAGGTGGGCTCGGCGATCCAGCATGGGATCCCGGTGGTCCAGCTCTACCTCCGAGGATTCGAGTACCCGAAGGACCAGGATGCCTACCCGGAGGAACTGAGGCGCCTTCCCGACGGGCAGGGGCTGCGCTTCAGCCTCGAGAGCGACTTCGACGAGCTCATCAAGCGCCTGATCGCCGAGCACAAGATCTACCCGCGGATGGCCGCCTGGCGGAAGCTCTGGCGCGTCGACTTCGACCGCAACCTGAACTTCCGCGGCCGCGAGGAGCTGCTCGAGACGATGAACAAGGCGTTCCTCGGAGGCACCGATCGCCACTCCAGGACGCGCGTGATCCACGGTCTCGGCGGGGTCGGCAAGAGCCAAGTGGCCCTGCAGTATGCCCACAGGTACAGCTACGAGTATGACTACGTCTGGTGGATGAACGCCGAGGACCGGGCAGGGCTGTCCGGCGACTACGTCAAGGCGGCCCGCAGCCTCGAGACCATTGGAGAGCTCAAGCTGCCGGGCTCCGGACCCGAGTACGAACCTGAAATCGTCAACGCGATGAGGGACTGGCTGGACGCGAACGACCGATGGCTGGTCATTATGGACAACGCGAGCGGCCAGAGGGACCTCCGCGGGTTCATCCCGTCTTCGTCGAGCTCGAGCGGACATCTCCTCATCACCTCGCGCAACCCCGACTGGGACTATCCCTGCCACCACCTCGGCGTGATGTCCGAGGAAGCCGCCGTGGACCTGCTGCTCTCGATGACCGAATCCGACGACCGCGAAGGCGCAGCCGCCCTGGCCCGCGAACTGGGGTACCTTCCGCTGGCCCTGGCGCACGCGGCGGCCTACATGAGCAGAAGAGGCATGGAGATGACCTTCGGCGAGTACCTCGAGCGCTTCCGTCAGAAGGGGCTCGACGTTCAGGACAAGCTGAACCTGCCGCGGGGGCCGGAGGCGACTCTCTCCACGACGTGGGAGATGGCGTTGGAGCGCATCGGCGACCAGAGCCCTGCCGGCCTCCAGCTCATGGATCTCTGCTCCTACCTGGCGCCGACGGAGATCCGAGAGGAGTTCATCAGAGAGGCTCCGGACGCGCTGCCGGAAGGTCCGCTCCGCAAGGCGGTGTCGGACGCGTGTCTGTGGGACGACTGCGTGGACGCGCCGCGGAGCTACTCAATGATCGACAAGACGAAGGGGCTCATATCCCTTCACCGTCTGGTTCAGATGGCGGTCAAGCGCAGGCTCAACGAGGAAGAGCGCAAGGTCTGGGCGCGTACGGCGGTCGCCCTCGTGGAGAGGATCTTCAGACAGTCTCCCGCCGGGATGGTCCGCAGGGAGTATCTTGACGCGCTCCAGGTCCATGCCAAGACGGCGGTACGGGAAGCCAACGAACTCGGCGTCGATCCGGTCCTGACCGTCGAGGTCCAGCAGAGGGTCGGGCGGATGTTTGCGGAGCGCGCCAAGTGGAACGACGCGAAGGAAATGCTCCGGGCGGCGCTTGAGCTCTGCGAGACGAAGCTCGAAGGGAACAAGAGCACGTCCGCATCCGTGAGAGCGGCGCTCGGCAGGATGGAGTATCTGGAGGGTCAACACACCCGCGCCGAGGCGAGCTTCCGCAGGGCGCTCGGGGACCTCTCTGGGCGCTCGATTCAGAGCGAGAGCGGCGTCCTCGGTCTCTGCTCGGTCCCCGGCGGGGAGAGGACCTGGGACCTGGAGCTCATGGCGGCCGTGCTCACGGACTACGGCAAGCTCCTCAGGGAAAGCGGAAGGCACGAACCGAGCAGGGAGCTGCTCACTCACGCGCTGGCCCTCCGTCGGGAGAGACTCGGAAGCGACGCGCCGGAGACGATCGATAGCCTCAACGGGCTGGCCGAGCTCAACTACAAGATGAGCAGAAACGAGGAGGCCCTCGAGCAGCTCCAAGAGGTGCTCGACCACCGGCTGAGGCGCGCGGGCCCCCGTGAGCGGGCGGACGCGGAAGGCCCTGAGCGCCGGCCCGAAGCCGCCTACGACATTGCGATCGCGGCGGCCAGAGACAACCTCGGGCTCGCTCTCGACAGGGTCGGACGGAGCGAGGAGGCGGAGGAGCAGCACCTGAAGGCGCTCGAGATCAGGGAGAGGGAGCTGGGACCCGACCACCCCAAGACCGCGCAGACGAAGCACAATCTGGCCGTCATCTACAGGGTGCGGCCCGAGAGACGCGCCGATGCAAAGCGGCTGCTCAACGAAGCGATCGAGGCGATCGGCGCTGTGAACAGAGGCCATCCGGACCTGCTGCAGGCGCTGAAGACGCTGGCCTGGACGCACGTCATGGCCGCCGAGGTCGACGAGGCCCGCGCGGTGTGGAAGCGGCGCGAGGCGGTCCAGAAGCAGATGCTGGCGGACGCGCTCGAGACCTACGACCGCGCCTCCGAGAGCGACCGCGAGGCCGTCTCCGATGCGCTCTCGCGCACGATACGGCTCTACACGTCGCAGATCCGGATCGAGGAAGCGATCGAGGTCTACAACGAGCTGGTGAGGAGCAGGCCGGATGCGACGAAGCTGGTCGCCCCGCTGGCTTCTTACCTCCTTTCCGCCGCACCCAGCCACATGACGTCGGATGGATGGTACGAGCACGCTCTCGCCGGAGACCCCGACAACGGACGTCTCCTCAACGAGCGCGGCATGTTCCGCAAGAACGTGCTCCATGACTACGAAGGCGCCGAGCAGTGCTACAACAGGGCGCTGGAGGTCCAGCCGAACCAGCCCACGTACCTCAACAACCTGGCGGTCCTGATCGCGTCCACTGCGACAACGGAAGAGGCGCGGGCGCGTGCGAGGAGGATCTACGAGCGCTCGTTGGAGCTCGAACCGCGCGACGTGATGACGCGCGGGAACTACGCGTTCTTCCTGGACCAACGCCTGGGCGAGACAGAAGAGGCCAGGCTTCAGTACAGCA
>JBDRFQ010000098.1:0-3461 GCA_043818685.1 Candidatus Eiseniibacteriota bacterium | reverse complement strand
GGTGCCGATCCTCGGAGCGCGACCCCCGGGGGGCTCATTGAGATCCACGGCGACGGGGGGCGCGGGAACGACTGGACCAAGGGGTGCGTCGCGCTCTCGAACGAGCACATGGACAGGATCTTCGATGCCGCGGCGATCGGGACCCCGGTGACGATCATCGGGAGCGATGGAGACGGCGGCGTCTTCAAGGAGCTCGTTCTCCGCTTCCAGAGGGCGACGCAGGGGAGAGGGGGATGAGCGTCCAGGAGTCGCCTCGGAGTGGAGAGGCGGCTCGCGCCGACCACCGCCCCGCCCGGCGCGGCTCGCCCCGCTCGCGGCGCCTCCGGCCCGCGGTGGTCCTTGCCGCATGCGCCCTGGTCTTTCTCGCGATCGCGTTTCTCGGAACCGGGTTCACCTACGTCCCTCTCATTCCCGGCGGCGAGCGGCGAGCGGACGCGGCTGCGAAGGGCGGCCTGACCGAGGAGATCGAGAAGGCGCACGAGGGTCTCTGCCGCCGCATGGGAAAGGCGGCGCCGCGAGGCCGCTACATCGTCATCGATCAGACCCACAACCGTCTCTACCTCCGCGAAAAGGACAGGACCCTCCTCTCCGCGGTCTGCTCGTGCGGCTCCGGGATCGTTCTCTCGCACGGAACGAAACAATGGGTCTTCGACACGCCGCCGGGCATCTTCCGCATCAACCAGATGATCGAGGATCCAGTCTGGAGAAAGCCCGACTGGGCCTTCATCGAGGAGGGGAAGCCGATCCCCCGGGACCCGAGCGAGCGTTTCGAGTACGACATGATGGGAGAGTACGCGCTCGGCTTTGGAAACGGTTACTTCATTCATGGAACGCTCTATGAGCGATTGCTCGGACGAAGCGTCACGCACGGGTGCATACGGCTCGGCCGCCAGGATCTGCGCGAGCTCTATCGGAAAGTCCATGCGGGAACACCCATCTACATCTTTTAGCCTGGATGATGCACGCGTTTCCTGCTGCGGGCGCGGATCGCGGCCTGCGAGGCCTTCTCTCCGTCACCGCTTCCTCAACGTAGTGCCAAGACTACGTTTCCGGGAGCGGCTCGTCCAAGTCGGCCTCTCGGCTCGCGCTCCGCACCCTCGCGACGAAAACGCGTGCATCATCCAGGCTAGCCCGGATCGGCGGCCCGCGGAGGGCGACGGACGGAAGGCCCGCAGGAGAGCTCTGCGGGCCCTCGTCGTTCTTGCGGCCGGCGCAATCCTCGTCGCGCTCGTTTCCCTCTTTCGGGAAAGCCGGCGGGGTTCGGAAGAAGCGACGGAGGGTGGCGCCCCCCCGCCGGAAGACCCCCGGAAGACGGCCGAGACGGACCTCCTGTCGGGGAAGTCGTTCTATCTCGTGCTCGATCCGGAGGCGCGCTCGGTTCGGTTGATGCTTAAAGGGGCGCTTCTCGACGAGTATCCCGTCGAAGAGATTCGGGTCGGCGCCCCGCGGATTCTCTTCTTCTCGCAGGAATCGCAGGACGATTGGACGGCCCGGATCTGGGCGGACGGGCGGCTCGACCCACCTCGCACCCAGAAGCGGATCGAGTACACGCCTCCCGATTCCGCCCTCGCGCTCGACAGCCTGCAGCCGGCGCTTCCGATCCCCCCGACCGCGGAGGAGGCGTATCACGTTCCGCCGGTCTATCGCGTTCGCTTTCGGGGAGGCCTCACGCTCGTCGTCGAGTCGGCGCCGGACTCCACCGCGCAGGGGAAACCCTCCGGTGTCGAGGTTGTTTGGAGCCGCCTCGCCGAGCGAGCGAGGGCCTTCTTCGACTCGTTCTCCGGCGGGCGCGGGCGCGTTCTTCTCTGCATGAGAGCGGAGGATGCACAGAGGCTCTATCGTTCCTTGCCCCCTGGATCGTGCTTCCTCGTCGCCCCGCGCGCCCCCGCGACGGACGGTTAGCCTCCCCGGAAGCCGGCGGCTTCGGGGTCTTCGGGTCCGCGAAATCCCGCTGCTCTTTTCGCGGGCACCTGGTGCTTCTCAATCCACCCGCCGATCCTCGGGGACCCGCGCGACCGCGAGGCCCGCCCCCGGCCGCCCGCGCAAGTTATAGTGGCAAAACGGGTTCGGCGGCCGCACCCTTCTTGCTCCCTTCCGCTCCCCCGGCACGAGGCGTGCATTCGGAGTTCGGCTCCGCGCGGAGTGGTGCCCCGGCGGATCCCGCGGTCGCGCCACGCACCGCGATTGGACCCGATGCGCCAAGAGAAGAACAACGGGTGGAAAGGAGCCACAGATTGACAAGACGAATGCCGTTTCTCTTGATCGTTCCTCTCCTCGTCCCGTGCCTGATCGGGTGCGTGGAGTCGACGAACCCGACCGGTCCTTCGGGGCCTTCGGTCCCGACCTTCGCCTCGTTCGGGGGCGACACGATCCCCTGCGGAGACCCGGAGACGGTCGTTCTCTGGGCCGGCCAGCACCATCAGGCAGGAAGCGTCACGGTGAGCGTTGTCGACGGATCTCTCTCTGTCGACATCCAGACGACCGGGGGATGGGTTCTGACCGAGACCCATCTTGCCGTCGCAACCGCTCTCGACTCGATCCCCCAAACCGGCTCGGGCAATCCGAAGGTCGGCAAGTTCCTCTTCCAGACCGAGCACGATCCCGCCGTCACGTCCTACACCTATTGCACGGACCCGCTCGCGTACCTCTACGAGGCGGGGAACGTGTTCATCGCGGTTCACGCGAAGGTGGAGCTCCTCGACGAGGCGGGCAACGCGGTCCAGGAAGAAACCGCGTGGGCCGACGGCCTCCCGTTCCCGGGAAACAACTGGGCAACCTACTTCACGTACTACGTGGAGGAATGCTTTGGGGGTGAAGAGTGCGCTCTCGCGGTCCTCAATCCGAACGGCGGAGAAGAGCTCTGCATCGATTTCCCCTCTCTCATCACGTGGGATTTCACGGGGGAGTTTCCGCACTACGTGCGTATCGAGCTCTTGCGCGACGGAACCGAATGCTGGGCAATCGCGGACAGCGCGGTCAACACGGGGAGCTTCGAGTGGATCGTGCAGAGCTGTGACGGCCACGAGGACGGTTACACGATCCGGATCACGGAGCTCGGCTGCGGCAGCATCGACGAGAGCGACGGTCCCTTCCGAATCGTGGTCTGCGGGGGCGGCGAGTAGGCGCCCTCTGTCGGAGAGAGACGGGGCCCGGCGGCAACCCCGCCGGGCCCTGTAGTCTTGGGGCTCGCTCTCTAGACCCAGCTGGCGCCGATGATGAGAAGAAGCGCGACCAGGACCATCATCAGGCCCTCGCCGGCGATGAGACCGGACGCGAGGGACGGCCCGTACGCATCGACCCGGTCGGGACGCCTCTTGTTGTAGAGCGAGGTGGCCAGGGCGCCGATCCACATCGCGATCGAGTAGTGGGCGGGAACGACGAACGCGATCCCGAGGGCGACCGGCGAAGGCAGCCACCTCGCGGTCCGGCGGACCCGATGGAGGAGCGTGATCGCGACGCCG
>JBDRFQ010000097.1:0-2925 GCA_043818685.1 Candidatus Eiseniibacteriota bacterium | reverse complement strand
GGCGAGGGCCACGCGCACGTGGGCGCCGGTGAACCGCGAGAGGTACCAGGTCGGGATGGCGGACGAGTCGGCGAAGGGCTCGCCGTAGTGTCGGACGAGAGCGGGCAGGACCTCAGCAGCGTCCGGCCGGACGGTCTCCTCGTGATGCTCCGTGCCGAAGTGCTCGGCGACGCGGCGTGCGTGGGGGAGCTCGGAGAAGGCCTCTTCCTCGAAGCCAATGGAGAACGTGCGGAGCGGCTTCGTTCCGGCAAGGCTCATCAGCCCGGTGACGATCGAGGAATCGGCCCCTCCGCTCAGGAAGACGCCGAGGGGGACATCGCTGACGAGCCGTTGCCGGACGGCGTCGGCGAGGCGGCGGAACACCTCGGCCTCTCCGGCGGCGCGCCGAGGGGCCGGCTCCAGGCCGCACTCGGGCGTCCAGTACCGGGAGGTCCGCATCTCGCCTTCGCGGAAGAAGCCCCAGGTTGCGGGGGGGAGCTTGCGGACGGCCTTCCAGATGGAGAGGGGCGGGGGGATGTACTGGTAGGCGAGGTACGCATCGAGGGCGTCGGGGTCGACGTCCCGCGGCACGCCGGCGTACTCGAGGAGGGCGGCGAACTCGGAGGCAAAGAAGAAGCGGCCCTCGCGGGGGCCGTAGAGGAACGGCTTCTTGCCGAGGCGGTCGCGTGCGAACCAGAGCGTCCGCTCGCGGGCATCCCACAGGGCGAAGGCGAACATCCCCACGAGGAAGAGGCACGCGGCGATGCCGTGGTCTTCGAAGAGGTGGAGGACCACCTCGGTGTCGGTCTGGGTCGCGAAGGTGTGCCCCCTTGTCTCGAGGGCGCGGCGGAGGTCACGGAAGTTGTAGACCTCTCCGTTGAACACGAGGTGGTACCGGCCGTCCTTGCTGGTGAGGGGCTGCCGTCCGCCCTCGATGTCGATGATCGAGAGGCGGCGGTGTCCGAGGGCGGCGGTTCCGGAGGGGTCAACGAAGCAGCCCTCGTCGTTCGGCCCCCTGTGTCGCATGCGCTCCATCGCGGCGCGCACGGCCTCGGGGGAGACGCCGCCGTTCGTGTCGATCCATCCGGTGATGCCGCACATGGTTGCTGGGGTCCTTGAACGCGCGCAACGCGAACGAATGAGTCAAGTTTCACGACAGAGAAATCCCAACCTCCAAATCCCAAATCCCAATGAAATCCCAACTCCCAAATCCCAACCGCAGGACCGAGATGCCGTTCGACTTCGGGGTTCGCATGACGGGCATTGCATCAGGTCGAGGTCTAGGGTAGGGAAGCCGGCATGCGCCGTGCGACCACCTGAGCCAGGCATACTGTTGGAGGTTGGGATTTGGGTTACCAGTCCTCGGAAGCTTGTTTTCATCGGGAGGTTTTCAGGCCGCCGCGTTGAGTTGGCGCGCCCCAACATGTTGAGCGGCAAGGACCGCGGTGATGGTGGGCTCAGCCTCGGACCAACCCGCGAAGTTTCTGTCGCCCCTACGGGGCTTGAGGCGTTTGGGGCCCCAAATCCAGGGCTGCGGCCGCCTCCGGCGGTGGCCGAGCACGCCTTCGGCGTGGCCCCCTGGGCTGTATTCTTTCGGCCCCTTCGGGGCCTGGAGGCTTCCGATGCGGCATCGTGAAGCACTGCGGCGAAGAGGCCGGAGCCACCCAGGGGCGCGGTTCCTCGTGTGCCGACCTGCCTGCGCCGCGCTGTCGCGCAGCGCGGCAGGCAGGTCCGCTGAGGGTGCGAGAACGCTACGGGGCTTCGCCGGCTTCCCAACCCAGCAAGACCGGAACCCGATCGCGGACTGTGATGTTTGCCGTCTGATTCATGATCGTCTTGGGTTTGGTTCCGGCTTTGCTGGGTTGGGATTTGCAGGTTGGGATTTGGGATTTCATGCTCGTCGGCCTGCCTGCCGCGCCGCGCGCGGCGCAGGCAGGTCTGAGGCTTGGCCTCGGTAGGAGAACATGGCCATCCAGAGCCTACCGTTCTCGAGTTCGACGTTCTCCCGGGTCTCGGGTGTGCTCTCCCGGAACGTGGTGATGTCGAACGTCTTCCGGACGAGCCAGGAGATCCTGCGGCTCCAGGAGCAGCTCGCTTCGGGGCGCGAGCTGCTGCGACCGTCGGACGATCCGATCGCGGCGGGGCTTGCGCTGGACTATGCAGAGAGGATCCGGCGCAACGATCAGCTTCTGCGGAACATCGATTCCGGCGTCCGGCGGCTGGAGATTGCGGACGGGGTGATGTCGGAGGTCGAGTCGCTAGTCATGACGGCGCAGACGATTCTCCTGGACCAGATGAGCGATCATTCCACGGAGCAGACGAGGCGGCTTGCGAGCGAGGAGGTGGATCAGCTCCTGAAGAAGGCGATGGACCTGGCGAACTCGAAGTTCGAGGGGCGGTATCTCTTCGCCGGGGCGCAGACGCGCACGATGCCGTTCTCATGGGTCGGGGGTGCGGTGCTCTACCAAGGGGACGGGCAGGAGCTGACGGCGCACACGTCGGACGCGTCGACCACGGCGACGCATCTGGCGGGGGTGGACGCCTTCGGGGCGCTCTCGAACGAGATCCGGAGCGGTCACGAGCTGGTTCCGGACCTTTCGGGGGCGACGAAGCTCGCCGACCTGAACGGGGGCGCGGGGGTGCGGGCGGGTTCGGTGCTCATCGGGAACGGGGCCTCGTCGGTGACGGTGGACCTGTCGCAGGCCGAGACCGTGCAGGATGTGCTGGATCTCATCAACCAGCAGGCTGTGCCGGCCGGGATCGCGACGGCCTCGATCGACCCGGTGGCGGGGGATCGGATCGTCCTGACGCCCTTGGGCGCGGCGCCGAACGACACGGTGTTCGTCCGGGAGGTGCTGGGGGGGCGGCACGGCGAGGGACCTCTATCTGGCGCAGTTCGCCACAGGCACGGTGGATGCCGCGCCGGGGCCGAACCAGATTCAGGAC
>JBDRFQ010000096.1:0-3560 GCA_043818685.1 Candidatus Eiseniibacteriota bacterium | reverse complement strand
GGAGTGCGTCCTGGAGATCCTCCGGTCCCTCTCCCGTTTCGAGGGGAGGGCGAAGCTGTCGACGTGGATCCACTCGGTGACGCTGCGCACCTGCTACAGGCACTACAGGCGCCTCCGCCGCGAGCGGGCGCTCTCGTTCGGCGAGTGGATGGAAGGAGAATCGAGCCGGCCGCCGCTCCGCCCGAGCAGCACCGCCCCCGCGGGGCAGGCGCGAGGGGGGCGCTCGACCGCGCTCTCTCGGCGCTCCCCCCCAAGCAGCGCGCCCCCATTCACCTCCGCTACATCGAGGAGCGGAGCTACGAGGAGATCGCCGAGGCGCTCGACGCGCCGGTCGGCACGGTGAAGACGAACATCTATCGGGGGCTGAAGCGAATGCGGGAGCTGATCGGAGGGAACCTCGATGACTATCTGTAACGACGAGGCCCGCAAGCTCGACTACCTCGACGGCGTCCTCTCCGCGGAGGAGCGCGCCTCGTTCGAGCGGCATCTCCGCGAGTGCCCCGCGTGCCGCGGGGAGATCGAGGGCCTGGCGGCGGCCGTGCGGGCGGTGCGCGCCTTGCCGCGAGAGGGAGTTCCCGCCGACCTCGCGCGGTCGGTGCGCGGGGCGATGCCCACGGCGGAGAGCGAAAGCGTGATACTGCGCGGCCGGCGGGCTCGGTGGGGATACGGCAGGATCGCGGCGGGAGTGGCCGCGGCGTCGGCCTTGCTCGCCTCGGCCGCCGCGCTCGGGGGCCTCCCCGGCGGCGCAATGCACCACCCGGCCGTCGCGGGGGCCCTCGCTGTCGCGCTCGTGCTGATCCCGACGCTCGTCGAAAGCGTCCACGCGCTCTTCTTCCTCAAGCTACCGGCGGCGGAAAAAGGGTGGCGGCCGCCCGATCGGCTCGCCTAATCTGTTTCCTGGTCCCGATCGAGGAACGGAAGGGCGACGCCATGGATGAGCGGGAGGAGAACGAGCGGAAGGCGCTCACCATCAGGGGCTTCTCGTTCCCCGTCGATGTCGCGGTCCTCTTCCTTCTCGTCTTTCTCGTCCTCCCGTCCGAAGGGCTCTTGGAGTTCGGGAAGGAGCTCGGCGATCTCGCGGGGGCGAGCGAGGGATTCGCGCGGCTCTTCGAGAGGAGCCTCGTGCGGAACCCGGTCGCCGCGGTCAAGACGAGCCTCGCCGCCGCGCTTCTCGCGCTCTACTCGCTCGTCTCCTTCCGGGTTCTCTTTCGCGGCGGGCGAAGGGCGCGCGGGGTGCTTCTCGCCCTCCTCGTTCTTCTCCTGGTCCTCCTTCCCGCGGCGGCCGAGATCGGGCTCCGCTTCGAGGCGGGGAACCGCGGCCACGCGCACGACGGGGGGGTCGTCCAGACCGAGGAGGCGGCGCGGTTTCTTCTCCGCGGCGAGAATCCCTACGCGGCCGACTACCGCTCGACGCCGATGGCGGGCCTCGAGTGGGGCCCGGGGAATCCGGCGATCATCCATCTGCCGTACTTCCCTCTCTCTTTTCTCGTGCACGCCCCCTTCCTCGTGATCGGCGAGAGGATTTCCGGCGCGTACGACGCGCGCGTTCTCTACCTTCTCTTCTATCTCGCGACGTTCTTCCTCGTGGTCCGCTGGAGCGCCGACCCGGAGAGGAAGCTCGTTCTCGCCGCGCTTTGGGGGCTGAACCCCTTTCTCGTTCCCCATCTTGTCCAGGGGAGAAACGACGTCGTCGTCGCGGCGATGCTCGTCGCGGCCGTTCATCTTCTCCTGTCCCGGCGCGCGGCCGCATCCGTGCTTCTTCTCGGCGCCGCGTGCGCGACGAAGCAGTTCGCCTTTCTGTTCGTTCCCTTCTTCGTCGTTTCGCTCGGGGCGGCACCGGGCCGGGGGTGGACGGAGACGCTTCGGGCGGGTGCCCGGAAGGCGCTCCCCGGACTCGTTCCGCTCCTCGTTCTCGTGCTGCCATTTCTGTTGTGGGACGCGGGGGCGTTCCTCGACGACACGTGGGCGTTCAACGTGGGGCTCGCGGAGGTGAGCTACCCGCTCGGAGGGACGCCGGGGTTCGGGCTCGGGTATCTCCTCGCCGCGCTCGGCGTCGTTCCGAGCGTATACCACTACTTCCCGTTCGCGATTCTCCAGATACCGGTCCTTCTGCCGCTCGGGTGGGTTCTCCTCCGCCGCCACCGGGCGGACGGCACGCCGGCGTCGCTTCTCGTTTCGTTCTCGCTCTTCCTCTTCGTGTTCCTCTTCCTGTCGCGCGTTTTTCACCACAACTACCTCGCCCTCATCTTCTTCTTCCTCGCCGCGCCGGTGTTCGGCGAGAGGCTGCGCACGCCGGAAGAGGAGTGATGGATGCCCCCCCGGAGGGGCGGCGACGAAACGGTTCGGGCCGCGCCCCATCGGAGCGCGGCCCGTGTCTGTGCGAGGGAGGTTGCACAATCGAAAGCGGCCCGCCGCAGGAATCCGGGCCGCGGGATCACCGAATCAGTTGGGTTCCCGGGACCCGAAGGCCTCCTCGATCTTCTCCCGAAGGAGCGGCTCCGGGTAGGCCCCGACGGCGCTGTCCACCATCTCGCCGTCGCGGAAGAAGAGAAGGGTCGGGATCCCCTGCACGCCGAACTTGGAGGCCTGGACTGGATTCTCGTCGACGTTGATCTTCACGAACAGGACCTTGCCATCGAGCTCGCCGCTCAGGCTCTCGATGGCCGGCGCGATCATCCGGCACGGGGCGCACCACGGGGCCCAGAAGTCGACCACGACCGGCACCGGCGACCGAAGGACCTCTTTCTCGAACTGAGCGTCCGTTATGTTCATCGGCTTCGACATATCTGATTCTCCTCCTCGGTGCGTCGGGTCAACGATCCGTTCGCGGCTCGTTCCCGTCGCGCCGCTCGGCAGGAGTCCAATGCAGGAAGTGTGACAATCGGCGCGGGGTCGAGAAAGAGACTGGAATTGCTAGACTTGCGGGACGTGGGTTCGGCCGGCTTCGGCGCCCGCGCCGCCCCTGCAACACCCTGCAACGGCGGGCTCGTGCTTCGAACCTCGCGTTTTTCGGGGGCGGCGCGACGTTCCTCTCAGGGACGCCTGCGAGCGCGCGGCGCGCGCTCTCGGCTCCGATCGCTCCGACGAGGCCGGGTACCCGCCCCCTCGATTGCGGGTCGCCCGCCCGGGGGCGGGTGGCCGAGCGGTGCAAGCGAGAAAGCGCGCCGCGCTTTCGCAGCGGGTTCCGAGGAAGACCCCGGGCCGCCGAGCCAAGGCGCATGCCCCGCGCGCGAACACCGCGGAAAGGGCCGCCGTTCGACGGTGGATGGAGACGGGAAGGCGGGTCTCTTACTCCGGGTCGGGAGTGATGCCGAGGCGCCGCATCTTTCGCCAGAGGGTGGTCCGGTCGATCCCGAGGAGCTTCGCCGCGCGCCCTCGGTGTCCCCCCGAGCGGCGCAGCGCGCCGGTGATCGCCTTCCTCTCGTCCTTGTGCGCGCTCCACGGCGAGACGCTCCCCCACCCCGCTCCGGTCGCCCCGCCGGCGTAGCGCCCGGGGACCTTCGACGTCTCGGCGACGATCTCCATCGGCAGGTCCTCGAGAAGGACGGAGCGCCCGCGGC
>JBDRFQ010000095.1:0-2757 GCA_043818685.1 Candidatus Eiseniibacteriota bacterium | reverse complement strand
TCGGGCTCGTCGTCGCGATCCCCTCGCTCGCCGCGCACGGCCTGCTCGGCGGCCGCGCGGACCGGCTGGTCGAGGAGGCGGAGGCGAGGCTCGCCGTTCTCACGAACCTCGTCGAGGAGTGGAACCGGACGCCGCAGGGAGATCCGTACCAGGAATCGAAGACCGGCGTGCACGAGAGACAGGACAGGCTGGTCGATTACGTGGTGTCGGGGGAGATGAAATGATTCCCGGCCGGAAGACCCTCGCCAAGGAACGAACGGCGGAGATCGACATGGTTCCGATGATGAACCTCTTCACCGTTCTCGTCCCGATCCTCCTGCTCGCGGCGGTCTTCGCGAACATCACGGTGCTCGAGCTGGAGATTCCGCCGGTGGGGAGCGGGGAGAGCGGCATCGACGTCTCGCCCGAAGCGACCCCGCTCAACCTGGTCGTCGTCGTGGCGGAGGCGGGCGTGACGGTCGGCGGGAACGGAGGGTTCCTCCCCACCGTTCTTCGGGAAGAGGGAACGGTCGACCGGGCGACGATCGCCTCGCTGCTCGATTCGGTGCGCCGCGAGTACCCGGAGGAGACGCGCGTCACCGTCGCGGCGGAGTCGGGGATCTCGTACGAGGAGATCGTCTCGGTCATGGACGTCTGTCGGGAGGGAGGGTTCACCGAGATCGCCCTCTCGGCGCTGCACGAGCCCGGAGAAACGGGCGCGGGAGGGAGCCGATGATCGCGCGAAGCCGGATCCGACGGAAGCGGCGCGGAGCGGGGATTCTGACGCTCACCTCGCTCGTCGACATCCTCACGATCCTTCTCATCTTTCTCCTGAAGTCGTTCGCGCCGGAAGGGGCGCTCCTCCACGCGGCGCAAGATCTCGAGCTTCCCGAGTCCTCCTCGCCCGAGGGGGTCTCGGAGGGAGATCTCGTTCTCGCGCTCACCGGGAACGAGGTCACGCTCGGCGAGGAGCGCGTCCTCGGGTGCGAGGAGGTCCTTGCGGGGACCGGGCTCTACGTCCCCGGCCTCGCCGAGGCGCTCGCGGAGGCCTCCGGGGGAGAGCCGGGAAGCCGGCGCCTCCTCATCGAGGGAGACCGGAGGATCCCCTTCTCGGTTCTCTACCGCATTTTATTTACTTGTCATCAATCCGGCTATCAAGATCTTGCGCTCGCCGCGGTCGAAAGGGAGCCGGCGGAGGGGGAGACGCCATGACCGCCGGATCGATCGCCGCCCGCGGGGGGGAGTGGAAGGGGCTCGGGCGCATCGCGCTTCTTTCCCTCGCCGCGCATGTCTCTCTCGGCTGTGTGATCGCCACCCGCGACCCGGTCTCCTACCTCTCGCCCGGGGTCTGGGGGATCGAGGACTCGAAGCCGCTCTCGATCCGGCTTTCCGAGGAGCTTCCCGCGCCTCTCGAGCGCTTCCGGCCGCTCCCTCCGAGAACCGAAGAGGCGCGGGCGAGCCGGAACCCGGGCCGCCTGAACGAGGAGGAGCCGGCGCCCCCGCCGAAGGGCCGCCGGAGCGGGGGAGGGGGCGGGGATCCCCTCGCCCGCGTGACGCAGGCGGGTGTTCTCGGCCATCTGAGCGGATCGGACGGGGGAACGCGTGTCTCCTCGATCGAGGGGGGCACGGTTCACGCATCGGACGGGATCGCGCAGCTCTTGCGCGGGGTCGGCGCGACGCGGAAAGCCACCGGCCTCTCCGCGCGCGGCACCCCGGGGATCGGGTTCGGCGAGGGGGTGGGGAGCGGCTTCGGGGGCGGGGTCGCCACGATGCGCGCCGAAGAGCTCGTCGCCTCCTTCGGCGACGGCGGGGGACGGGAGATCGTTCTCGAGAGGAGGGGCGCGCTCGCAGGGGGTGGTGGGCTCCCCTATCTCGAGGGGGGAGGATGCCGGGAGGAGGCGGAGATCGCCCGCGTCGTCCAGGGGCACCGGGGGGGCGTGCGCGGATGTTACAACCGCAGCCTTCTCAAGAATCCGGAGCAGGAGGGGGAGATCGGCGTCCGCTTCGTCATCGATGCGGGCGGGCGCGTGGTGAGTGCGGAGATTCTCTCCCGCACGTTCCACGATCCGGAGATGGAGGCGTGCGTCCTCGAGCGGATGCGTGATTGGACGTTCTCGCACGAAGAAGGGTGCGAGACGATCGTCCGCTACTCCTTCCACTTTTCCGCCGGCCCGTAGGAGCGAAACCGCAGGAACGGAGCCGGATCCCTCGCGCCGGGGGGTCCGGTTTCTGTTTGTGCCGGGGAATCCGGTTGCTGCGTGCCGTCCCCCCCGCTCCGGAGAAGCCCGTTCCTGCTCGCGCGGAGGAACCGGGTTTCCGGAGCCCCCGTCTTGCCTCTCCTTCCGATAAGCTCTATACTGACTCCGAGTCGGATCGCTCGTTCCCCATGGCCGAAAACCCCGGCCCGAAAGAGCCGTCGTTCGGGACGAGGGACTCGGTTCCGCAGGCTCCGCGGGCGGCCGCGTCCGCCCGCGTATGGACCCGTCGTGGAAGGAGGGGGGGCCATGAAGCTCAGGTGGCTCGGTCATTCGGCCGTGATGATCACCGGAAGCCGGAAGATCCTCATCGACCCGTTTCTCACCGGAAACCCGAAGGCCGCCGTTCAGCCGAAGGAGATCACCGATCTCGACTTTCTCGTGATCACCCACGCGCACGGCGACCACCTCGGAGACGCGTACGAGATCACGAAGAGGACCGGCGCGACCCTCGTCTCTCTCTTCGAGGTGACCGGCGAGGCGGAGAAGAAGGGGATCCGGGTGGAGCCGATGAACGTCGGGG
>JBDRFQ010000094.1:0-28421 GCA_043818685.1 Candidatus Eiseniibacteriota bacterium | reverse complement strand
CGGCAGCGGGTCACCCGGAGCGGCGCTCCGATCGGGCGGCACCCCTGCGCGACGACCGCGCGCACGTCGATGCCGCCGGCGAGGGAAAGAACGACGGCCCCCTCGCGGCGGGCCTCTCCTCCGATGAAGAGAGCGTTCGCGCCGGGCGCCGCGCCGCCGCTGGCAAGCCCCCCCACCTTGATGCTCTTCGGATAGGCATAATCAAGACCTGAAAGAAGCGTCGGGGTCGGGAACCGGAGGGGATCGGCGAGAACGAGGAAGTGCGGGGTCGGTTCCCTCGGCGTGTCGAGGAGGCCGGTCCACGCGCGCGGCGGGGCGTCGAGGTCGGGAAGCTCGGAGGGCCCGACGCGCGCGGGCCGGAGGACGACCTCGGGAAGGCGCGCGGCCGTTACGCTGACGCCGGGGCGCCGCTCGATCTCGCGTCCTCCTCCGATCACACCCGCGGCGGAGCAGCCGAGGAGGAGGCGGTGGGGGAGCCGCTCGGCGAGGAGCCGCGGAAAGTCGTCGTAGCGGTCCGAGAAAACGCGCGAGACGAACGCGACCGCGAGATCGATCGTGTCCCCCTCCATTTCGCTCAGGATCGCCGATGAAACGCTCTCGATCGCCTCTTCGAGAACACCCGAGTCCGATCCGGCCGACGCCCAGCGCATCCGCACTCCCTTCCGCTTCCGCGCATTATACGGCGACCGCCCCGCTCGTTCCAGAATCGCGGCTCGCGCAATCGGAATCGGGGCGGACCTCGCGGCGGCGCCTCGTGTAGAATGACTCCTGCGGCCCCTCCGCTCTCGAGGGGCTTCCTCTTGATTGAGGCCGACAGACGCGGGCGGCCGCCCGCGGAACGGGGGCTGGGAGATGAGCATCGCGGAAAGACTCGGAATCCGTCACGGCCGCGAGATCCTCTCTCTCGCGACGCCGACCGTTCTGACGATGCTCTCCCACACGCTCATGTGGACCGTGGACGCGGCATTCCTCGGGCACGTCTCGAGCCTCGCCCTCGGCGCCGCCGGTCTCGGCGGCATGATCGCTTGGACCTTGTACACGGCCTTCAACGGCCTCTCCCGGGTCACCTCCACGTTCGTCTCGCAGGCGAACGGGCGGGGGGACGACCGCGCGGTGGGAGACTACACCTGGCAGGGGATCTACATCGCGCTCGTCTCGGGGGCTCTCCTCACGCTCGCCGGCGGATGGAGCCACGCCATCCTCCGATGGACCGGCAACCCGGTCGAGATCCAAGAGGCCTCCTACGTCTACATCCGCTACCGGACGCTCTCCGCGATCGGAACGCAGCTCGTCATGTGCCTGACCGGGTTCTTCAACGGCCGGAGGGACGTGAAGACCCCCATGATCAGCGGGATCATCGCCAACGGTCTCAACGTCCTTCTCGACTACCTTCTCATCTTCGGTTTCCGGGGCGTTCCGATCGGGGGCGCCCTCCACTTCGGCTTCGAGCCGATGGGGATTCGCGGAGCGGCGATCGCGACGAGCGTGTCGGTCTTCGTCAACGCGGGAATCCTGCTCTTCTTCTTCTTCGCTCCGAGCCGCTTCCGCAGTCGCTATCGCGTGCATCTCCCGCGCGCCCTGTCCCTGCGGAAGGCGTGGGACATGATGAGGGTCGGCTTTCCGGCCAGCATCGGCGATTTCATCGACATGCTCGGCTTCACGGTCTTCAGCGCGCTGATCGGAAGAGCGGGGGCTGCGAGCCTCGCTGCGAGCCAGATCACGATACAGATCCTGTCGTTCTCCTTCATGCCCCTCTGGGGGCTGACGACGGCCGCGACCATTCTCGTCGGCAACCAGATCGGCGCGCGCGACCCGGACCGGGCGGAGCGCTACGGGAACGAGGCGTATCTCTTCTGCCTCTACTACACGCTCTTCTTCGCCTGCGTGATCGCGGTCGTCGGGCGGGGGGTTTTTGATGTCTTCACCGAGGACCCGGAGGTGCTCGCGATGGCAGGCGGGCTGGCGATCGCCGCGGCGGTCTTCCAGATCTTCGACGGCCTTCGGATGATCGGCCTCGGCATTCTCCAGGGGGCGGGCGACACCCGCTTCCCGATGGCGCTCGCGTTCGTCGTGCTCATCGTCTTCTTCGTTCCGGCGACGTACTACATGGTGGAGATGAGGGGCGGGGGAGTGATCCACGCCTGGGTCGCCGGGTGCGTGAGCTACTTCCTCATGGCGGGGGGGACGTACTACCGGTATCGGGACGGGCGGTGGCGCGCGATGCGGATCTTCTCGGAGGAGAGCGCGGCCTCCTGGGGGGAGTAGGCGCGGGCCTCGCGCGTCCCCGGTCGCTGCCCGATCCGCGTCTTCTCGCCCCGCGCGTCGCGGCTCTGCTCGGGAACAACGATGCGGGCGGGAGGGTGGAGAGGGATGAACCTCTCCCGCGCCGCCGGGCTCTCGACGCCTGAGCGTCGGAGGAAGAATGAGCCGCGTCGTCTCCATCGCACTGCTCATCGCCGCGCTCGCCGCCGCCGCCGGCATCACCTACGACCCCTCCGCATACGGGCCCGACGAGCCCCTGCGACGCTGTCTGCACGCGGCGGGCATCCCCCTCCCAGGCGGATTCATTCCGGAGCCGCGAATCGAGATCTACAAGACCGAGCGCAAGCTCCTTCTCTTCTCGCGGGACCTCCTGGTCAAAACCTACCGGATCCAGTTGGGATCGAAGGACCCCCTGAACGACCGGGAGCGTGCTCGGGACGGGAGGACGCCCGAGGGCGCGTACACGATCTGCGGCCACCATCCCACGTCGAGATACCTCCTCGGGCTATATCTGGACTACCCGAACGCCCAGGATGTCGAAGCGGGCCTTGAGCGGGGAGTTCTGACCGAAGAGGACGCCGACCGAGTCCGCGAGGCCCATGAGCGGGGACGGTGCCCGATCCCGTTCGACACCGGCCTAGGCGGTCCGATGCTGATCCACGGACAGCACCCGGAGGTGACCGCGAGGCTGAAGCTCGAACAGGAAGGGGAGCTCCTTCGCGAGGGGCTCCATCCGGGAGATCTCGATCCGGCCGCGCTCCGCGAATCCTCGGACTGGACGCTCGGCTGCATCGGCATGACGAACCCGGACATCCGCGAGCTCTACGAGCTCATCCCCAACGGAACCCCCGTCTTCATCTACGGGGAGAGAGACCTTGCGCCGGGTGCCGAGAGCGGGCCGGGGGCGCGGTAGCGAGGTCAACGCACTCGCGCGCGGACCGGGGAACGCTCACTCTAACGGGCGAGGACCATGCGGCGGATCCACGCGCGCCCCGCGCTCTCGAGGCGGGCGGTGTAGACGCCACTTGCGACATCGGTCCCCCGGTCGCTCCGCCCGTCCCAAACGACCTCGTGCTCGCCGGCGGGGAGACTCCCCGACTCGAGGAGCCGCACGCGCCGGCCGGCCGCGTTGTAGACCGCGAGCGAGAACGGCCCGCTTTCGTTGAGATGGAAACGAATCGTGGCCGTCGCGTTGAACGGGTTCGGGTAGCTGGAGACACCGGCCGCGGGGCGCACGGGCTCTTCCGCGGCGGCGACCGCGGTCCCGCTGCCGGTGTCGTAGTCCCAGATCCCCCGCCCGTAGGTCCCGAAGCGCATCGCGTTCGCCGCGGGAACCGCCTCGACGCACCAGAAGATCGTGAGGGGGGCCTCCGAGCCGGCGATCGGTGCCCAGATCCCCGTGGCAGGATCGCGCCGGAAGGGGCCCGCCTCGCACGCGGCGTAGAGCGCGCCTCCGGCGGGGCTTTCGAACGCGAGCCCGTAGACGAGGGTGGAGGGGAGCCCCTCGCTCGCCGGCTCCCACGTGATCCCGCCGTCGTCGGTGCGATAGACCGCCGGCCCGCTGTAGCCGCTCCCTCCGAGGTACGCCGTGTTCTCGTCCGTGGGCGAGAACGCAACCGCGGTTCCGTAGAAGTAGTGGGCGGAGGGGCCGTTGTCGGGAGAGACTTGCCAGGCGTCGCCGCCGTCCTGCGAGTACCAGACGACGCCGGTGTTCGTCGCCGCGATCCGCCGGTTCAACTCGACGGGCGAGATCCCCAGCGCCGTGAGGTAGAGCCCGCCGTGCACGGTGAAATCCTGCGGCGAGACGGTGGACGTCCAGTGCACGCGAACCTCGTAGCGGTGGAGGTGCGAGGCGCAGAAGAAGAAGGCAAGCGAGTCCTCCGGGTCGGCGAGGATGAAGGGCATCCAGGAGTACGACTCCCCCGCGGGAAAGTCGATCGATGAGAGAACCGGGCTCGTCTCGCCCTTCTGGACGAGGAAGAACCCTGGATACACGGAGTAAACGCGGTTGTGGCTCCCGTCCGTCGACGTGAGATGTCCGTAGTCGCCACTCCAGAGCTGATCGAAGTCGCGCCACGCACCGATCGCCTCCCCGGCGCTCCGCTGATAGCCCTGGTCCTGCGAGCCCGCGAGGATGAGCGTGGGGTCGTTCGCGCTGGTCAGCGTGCCGTAGTACTGGCTCACTCCGAGATACTCGAGGGAGATGTTCGTCACGTGGGCGACCCCGTCGTCGCTCCGATAGAGCCCGCCGTCGGTTGAAATATAAAAGATCTCGCCCGCCTGCCCCCACACGCATTCCGTCCCGGGAAAGTCGGCGTGGAGCTTTGTGAGGGGGTCGTCGTAGTAATCCCACCAGTCGTTCACCTTGTCGAAGGAGGCGCCGCCGTCGGTCGACCGCCACATCTCGACCCCGGCGAAGAGGATCAGGTCCCGGTCGGCGATCGACGCGCACAAGGTCTCCCAGAAATCGTCGATCCCGTGCCGGTACTCCCACGTGGTCCCGCCGTCCGCCGAACGGTAGAGATCCCAGCCGCCCCTCGACTCGGCGGCGGCGTAAAGCGTGGGGTTCCCCGCTTCCGATCCGGTGAGAACGACGTTCGTGGGGTTCGATGCGGGGAGAAGGCCGAGTGTGTCCCAGGTCGCCCCGGCGTCGTCTGTGCGGAGCGTCCGGTCTCCCGTGAGGAGGTAGAGGCTCCCGCCCGAAACCCGATCGAGCCAGATGTCGCCCGGGTTCGCGCCGAGCCGCGCGATCCGACTGTAGGTCCTTCCTCCGTCCTCCGAGATCCAGAGCTTGCTCGATGTGACGTCCTTCCGCGTGAGGAGGTAGACGCGGTTCGGCGTTCCCGGGTCGCTGAGAACGCGCTTGCACTCGGCGAGATCCGGCTCCGGGCCGGTCGGAACGAGCCATGTCCCCCCGCCGTCCTCCGTGTAGTGAAGGAGCCCGTCGTCGGTAATCGCGGTGACGATCTCGGGCGGGCCCTCCGCCACGGCGACCCCGTGGCACCCCCCGAAGAGGTTGTCGCTCAAGGGGCGCCACCCTTCCCCGTTCAGCGACGCCTTCCAGACCCCGCCTCTGGACGATCCGCCGTACAGACTGTCGCCGGATGCGGAGAGGGCCGCCGCGTGCATGCGCCCGGCGAGGTTGCGGCTGCCGAGCTCGGTCCAGCGGGGAACTCGAGCGCGGGGCGCCTCGTTCCGTTCGATCTGCCGAACGGCTCCGTTCGTCCTCTCGATCGCGCGCCAGTCGGTCCCCGGAGCCGCGCGGTGCATCTGCTCGATCCACTCGCGGCGGAGGCTCCGGTTCCGCTCCTCGGCGTCCTCACGGAGCCGGTGCTCCGTCGGGGCGGGCGGCTTCTTCGCCGGCCTATGCGGCAGGAGGATAAGAAGGGCGATGAGGGGAAGGAGGGCGAGCGAAACGCGAAGCGCGGTCTTTCTCATCGGTTTTTCCTCAGGCGGCCGGGTCGGCGTGGCGACCTGGGGCCGTTTCCGGATCGGGTTGCACGGGCGCCGCTTCCATCATAGATCATAGCATAGGCGAGCGCCGTTTGCCGGGCCGGGGCTCTCGAACGTCCCTGCGGCCGGCGCGGTTGACTCTCCCGCGGAGACCTGCGAGCATCGACCGTTGAACGGCGGCGCATCGCGGAGGCAGAGCGGGAATCGGGAGCGGCTCGCGCTCGAGGACCGACCGCCGCGAGCCGGAAGCGGCACGATGAGGACGGAAAGCCCGGCCCGGGGAGGGCCGGGGTCGGGGTGTTGAGAGACATGGAGGGAAGCGCGGGGCGGCAGAAGACGAGCCACGTGCCGGTCGAAGAAGTCGAGCAGGTGGTGATCCGATTCGCCGGGGACTCGGGCGACGGCATGCAGCTCACCGGCTCGCGTTTCACCCACACCTCCGCGGTCATCGGGAACGATGTCAGCACGCTTCCCGACTATCCGGCGGAAATCCGTGCCCCCGCGGGCTCCCTCCCCGGGGTCAGCTCCTTCCAGATCAACTTCGGCAGCGCGGACGTGCAGACCCCGGGGGACCAGCCGGACGTTTTGGTTGCGATGAACCCCGCCGCTCTGAAGGTGCACCTCCCGGATCTCTCGAAGAACGCGCGCATCCTCGTGAACACCGATGCGTTCACGCCCCAAAACCTCAAGAAGGCGGGATACGAATCGAGCCCGCTCGAGGACGGGACCCTCGCCGACTTCCAGGTGTTCAAGATCCCGATCGCGGCGCTGAACGCGCAGGCACTGAAGGGGAGCTCCCT
Source organism: Candidatus Eiseniibacteriota bacterium (assembly GCA_043818685.1). Taxonomy (GTDB): domain Bacteria; phylum Orphanbacterota; class Orphanbacteria; order Orphanbacterales; family Orphanbacteraceae; genus VGIW01. The sequence continues at coordinate 21,906 of JBDRFQ010000094.1, read as the reverse complement.
CCCGAAGAAGCAGCAGGACCGGTGCAAGAACTTCTGGGCGCTCGGCCTTCTCTATTGGCTGTACGATCGTCCTCTCGAGCCGACCCTCGATTGGATCCGCGAGCATTTCGCCCGGAAGTCCGAGATCGCCGAGGCGAACGCCTCCGCGCTGAAGGCGGGCTTCGTCTACGGGGAGGTCGGCGAGGTCTTCACCACGCACTACAAGGTGCGCAAGGCATCGATCGAGCCCGGAATCTACCGGAAGGTCTCGGGGAACGAGGCGCTCGTTCTGGGATGCGTGGCGGCCTCCCTCATCGCGAAAACTCCGCTTCTCTACGCGAGCTATCCGATCACCCCCGCGACCGACGTGCTCCACGGCCTCGCCCGCTACAAGCACGCCGGGGTCCGCACGGTGCAGAGCGAGGACGAGATCGCCGCGATGGGGATCGCGCTCGGCGCCGCCTTCGCGGGGAATCTCGCGGTCACCGGAACGAGCGGCCCGGGCCTCGCCCTGAAGAGCGAGATGCTCGGCCTCGCGGTCATGGCCGAGCTGCCCGTGGTGGTGGTGGATGTCCAGAGGGCGGGTCCGAGCACCGGCCTCCCGACGAAGACGGAGCAGTCGGATCTTCTCCAGGGGATGTTCGGCAGGAGCGGCGACTCCCCGGTCGTTGTCCTCGCCCCGGCGACTCCGTCGGACTGCTTCGCCGTGATGATCGAGGCGTTCCGGATCGCCGTGAAGTATATGGTTCCGGTCCTCGTTCTCTCCGACGGGTATCTCGGCAACGGGGCGGAGCCGTGGAAGCTCCCCCGGCTGGAAGATCTTCCGAAGATTGATGTTCGACACCCGAAAGACCCGAAGCGGTTCATGCCCTACCTTCGCGACCCGGCGACGCTCGCGAGGCCGTGGGCGATCCCGGGGATGCCCGGCTTCGAGCACCGGATCGGCGGGATCGAGAAGGCGGACAAGAGCGGAAGCGTGAACTACGACCCCGCGAACCACCAGCTGATGACCGAACACCGCCTGCGGAAGGTGGAGGGGATCGCGAACGACATTCCCGAGGCGGCGGTGGAAGGCCCGGCCGACGGCGATCTCCTTCTCCTCGCCTGGGGGAGCACGTACGGGGCCGTCTCGCAGGCGGTGAAAAGGGCGCGCGCTGCCGGGCGCTCCGTTTCCCACGCGCACCTCCGCTGCCTGAATCCGTTCCCGCGAAACCTCGGCGACGTTCTCCGGCGTTTCCGCAAGGTGCTCGTTCCGGAGAACAACTCGGGGCAGCTCCGCCTCCTCGTCCGCTCGCGCTACCTCGTGGACGCGTCGGGAGTGAACAAGATCTCGGGCCAGCCGTTCAAGATCCGCGAGGTGCTCGAGAAGATCGAGGATTCTCTTCGAGGATGATGCGATGAGCGAAGAACGATCCACGGTTCTGAGCCGCAAGGATTTCGTCTCCGATCAGGAGGTCCGCTGGTGCCCGGGCTGCGGGGACTACTCGATCCTCGCCCAGGCACAGAAGATTCTCCCCTCGATCGGCATCCCGCGGGACAAGTACGTCTTCGTGTCGGGGATCGGCTGCTCGAGCCGTTTCCCCTACTACATGAACACGTATGGGTTTCACACGATTCACGGGCGCGCGCCGACCGTCGCGACCGGGATCAAGACGGCGAACCCGGGGCTCTCCGTTTGGATCGTGACCGGAGACGGGGACGGCCTCTCCATCGGCGGGAACCACCTGCTGCACACGATCCGGAGGAACCTCGGCGTCAAGATCCTGCTCTTCAACAACCGGATCTACGGGCTCACCAAGGGGCAGTACTCGCCCACCTCCGAGCTGGGAAAGCGGACCCGATCGAGCCCGATGGGGGCGATCGACTACCCGGTCCATCCGTGCTGCTTCGCCATCGCCGCCGAGGGGACGTTCGTCGCGCGCACGATCGATTCGGACACGAAGCACCTCGCCTCGATCATCGAGAGGGCGGCGCGCCACGAGGGGACCGCGTTCGTCGAGATCTTCCAGAACTGCGTGATCTTCAACGACGGCGCCTTCGACCATCTGAAGCAGCCGAGCGCGAGGCCCGACCGCATGATCGAGCTCGTGCACGGCGAGCCCCTTGTCTTCGGCGCGAACAGGGAGAAGGGGATTCGCGTGAAGGACGGGCGTCTCGATGCGGTCGCGCTCGGGAACGGGATCCGCGAGAAGGATCTTCTCGTTCATCGCGAGGACGACCCGGATCCCGGGATCGCTTTCCAGCTCGCCCGGATGGAAGACCCCGGCTTTCCCGTCGCGCTCGGCGTTTTGAGGAGCGTGCGGCGACCCACCTACGAGGAGATGGTCGAGGACCAGATCCGACGGGCGCGCGAGGAGAAGGGGGCGATCGGCCTCGAGGAGCTCCTCCACGACGGCGAGTGCTGGGAGATCACGTAGGAACCGGATTCCTCGGAACGAGATATCCGGTTCCATCCGTCAGATACCACGTCGCGAGGAACGCTCCGAGAGAATCTGGTACCTAGCGCTACCTAGCGGAAGAGGGACTTCACGCCTCCCCAGCTGATCGATTCCGTCCTCGTCGCCTCGACCGCCTCCCCTGCCTGAAGCTGAAACGCGAGACGGGACTGCTCGGGCGCGGCGGCGGCCCAGGAGAGGGTCGCCCTCCCGGTCAGCGCGAAACCGTTCGCCAGATCGGCTCCCCGAACCCTGAGAATGTCGATCCCGCCGGCGTCGCCGTTCGCGAAGGAGGTGTCGTTCACCGCCTCGCCGTTCAGAAAGAGGCTGTCCAGCCGGGCGGTGGTTCCCTCCTCGATCGCTCTCGTCCGTAGGAGGATGTCCGTGAAGGGGGCATCCGGCTCATAGGTCAGCATCACGCCGCCCAGCGCGAACGTGACCAGGCCGGTCGCCCGGTGGTACGCGAGCTCGAACGCCTCCCCGCGGGCGCTTGCCCAAGCGTGCTGGGCGGTCTGTGAGGGAGCGGACGTCGTGCCGCCGATGTCGAGCTCGAACGTCGCCGCGCCGGCGCGGTCGCCGATTCGCCCCTCCGCGACGAACGAGAAGCTCGGGAAGAAAACAGAAGCCTCTGCGTCCGACGAGAAATGGCCGGTCGTGAGTGCCGCGCCCGCCGCGCCGGCCGCGGCGAAGAGTGCGATCACGAGAAGGACGGGACGGGAACCTGTCATCATTTAGGACTCTCCGATCGACGGGATGGGGCCGCCGCGGGCCCGCCGACGGAACGGCCGCGGCGAGGCGGGCGGGGCCTCCTCCTTCCCGATTCGAGCCTCCGGTCCGAATGATCGGCCGGAAACCGCGTCTCTTGACCGGTCTGTCCCACGAGCGGCGAGCGGTTCCATCACGTCTCCGCCGGGGGGCCGGGGGATGTGCAAGGGGCAGGGCTCGGACCCCGCCGCGCGCCTGGGATCGGGGGCCCACGTGTGGTATCATTGAGTTGCTCCTCCGCGATCACTCGGTTTCGATCGGGTCGGCTCGACCTAGAGAGGGAAGGTCATGTCGCATATCCGCCTGCGCACTCTGCTCCTGTCGGTCTTGATCCCGCTGCTCCTTCACCCAGGGTCTCTCCCCGCCGAGTGGGACGTGGACGGACAGGAGGAGCTTCTGCCTCGCGCGCCGACGGAGGCCGAGCTGCTCCTGCTCGAAGAGTGGAAGCTCGCGCCCTCGAGGCTCCGGGTCGACCCGCCCCCGGCGGCTCCGATCCGGAACTGCGCCGAGTGGGAGCCGTGCACGGGGGTGCTGATCCGCTATCCCCTCGGCCTCCCGTACGGCCTTCTACGGGATTTCGACGACGACGTGATCCTCCATGTGATCGTGAGCTCGAGCTACGACTCGATCGCGATCGCCAACTTCGTCGCGAACGGCGTGGACACGAGCCGCGTCCAGTGGCTCATCGCCTCGAGCAACTCGATCTGGACGCGCGACTACGGTCCTTGGTGGGTCTTCGACGGGAACGGCGACATCGGGCTCATCGATCACCGATACAACCGCCCGCGCCCCCTCGACAATGCGATCAACGGCCTCTTCGGCGCGCAGCAGGGGATTCCGGTGTACTCCCACGGCATGGCGCACGCCGGCGGCAACTACATGACCGACGGCGAGCACACGAGCATGTCGACCGATCTGGTCTACGACGAGGCGCTGAGCTACAACGGGATGACGCCGGCGGAGGTCGACCAGCTCATGGAGGACTACCTCGGGATCACGACCTACTACGTCGTGGACGACATCTCCTCGAGCGGGATCCACCACATCGACACGTGGGCGAAGTTCCTCGACGAGGAGAACGTGCTCATCAAGCAGGTCTGGGGAAGCCACTACACGTACACTGCCCTCGAGCAGCGCGCGACCCTCATCGCCTCGCTCCGGTCCTCGACCGGCAGGAACTACCAGGTGCACCGCGTGTACTGCTACAACCTCGGGAGCGAGCCGGCGGCGTACACGAACTCGCTCGTCCTGAACGACAAGATCTACGTCCCGTTCTTCGGGAACTCGACGTACGACAACCAGGCGATCGCGGCGTATCAGGCGGCCGCCCCGGGCTTCGAGGTGGAGGGCTATTACTACAGCGGGTTCCTCAGCGACGACGCGCTTCACTGCCGGGTGATGGGGGTCGCGGATCGGAACATGCTCCGAGTCGCGCACGTCCCGATCACCGGCGCTCAGACGGGCCCCGTGACGGTCACGGCGCTCGTCGACGACCGGAGCGAGACGGGAATCAGCCTCGTCGAGCTGAGCTTCCGTTTCACCGGCGAGTCGTGGGAGACCGTTTCGATGGGCGCGGCCGGCGGCGGTCTCTACGAGGGAGAGATCCCGAGCCCGCCGGAGTCGACGAACGTCGACTACTTCGTCCACGCGGAGGACAACAGCGGCCGCGCGGAGGGGATGCCGCGAACCGAGCCTGCCGCCTGGTACACCTTCCCGATCCGGGCCGGCATCGACACGGAGGTTCTCGCCGGGGCGCCGGGGGCGGCGGTCCGTCTCCACCCGAACGCCCCGAACCCGTTCAACCCCTCGACGACATTTCGTTTTGATCTCAAGTATCCCGAGCGGGTCGATCTGCTCGTCTTCGATGCGAGCGGGCGGCTCGTTCGGCGTCTCGTGAACGAGGATCGGTCCGCGGGCTCGCACGAGGTCGTGTGGGACGGGAAGGACGACTCGGGGAGGGAGGCTCCCTCGGGGGTCTACTTCTACAGGCTCCGCGCCGCCGGGATCGTCTACTCCCGGCCGGCGGTCCTTCTCCGGTGAGCGCGGGTTCCAGGGGAAACGGGGACCGGCGGCTCCGCGCGCGGCCGCCGGTTAACCCATTGACAGACAGGAAGTTCCAGTATATAATCCGCAGTGTCTCCTGCTCTCCCGGCGACGCCCCAACACGTTTGGATAGAAGGAGTAACGGATGAACCGCGTCCCGAAATCGATCTCGCGCCTTGTTCCAGGCACCCTCTTGGCCCTCGCCGCCTCTCTCCTGTTCGCCACGCCCGCGCCGGCCCAGGATGAGGAAGGATCCCCGCGGGTTTTCGCCGGGCCGATCGAGGCGGAGAGGAAGGCGAAGTCCTTCGAGAGGCTCTTTGCCGCCATGGGGAAGACGACGAGGACCCAGGAGCAGTTCGACGTCCTCTACTACGACCTCGATCTGGACCTCGACCCCGCGACCTCGACCCTCACCGGTTCGGTCCGGATGGACGCGACCCCCTCCGGCGCCTCGATCGACGAGGTCGAGCTCGATCTCCTCGACAACATGACGGTGGACGCGGTGACGGTGGGCGGCGCGGCGGCCGGCTGGACGCACGCGAACGACCTCGTCACCGTGGACCTCGGGGGGACGCACGTCCCGGGGACGGTCTTCACCGTGGTCGTGGACTACCACGGGACCCCCGATCCGGCTTGGGACGCCTTCGGATTCGACACGTTCGAAGGGGACCCGATGATCTGGAGCCTGAGCGAGCCGTTCGGCGCGCGCTCGTGGTGGCCGTGCAAGGACGTGGTCGGCGACAAGGCGGACTCGGTCGACATCCGCGTCACCGTTCCATCGGATCTCATCGTCGCCTCGAACGGAGCGCTCGTCGATGTGGACAGCATCGGCGTTCCGGGGAAGAAGACCTACTGGTGGCACGAGAAGTACCCGATCTCCACGTATCTCGTCTCTCTCGCCGCCCACCCGTACACGGTCTTCTCCAAGTGGTACCACTACGGCCCGACGGACTCGATGGAGATCCGGAACTACGTCTTCCCGAGCCACTACGGATCGGTGAACCCCGTTGTCTCCGAGACCCCTGCGATCATGAGTTTCTTCAAGACCATCTACGGCGAGTACCCCTTCCTCGACGAGAAGTACGGCCACGCCGAGTTCCTCTGGGGCGGCGCGATGGAGCACCAGACGTGCTCGAGCATGGGCTTCTGGAACGAGTACGTCGTCGCGCACGAGCTCGCGCACCAGTGGTGGGGAGACATGATCAGCCCCGAGACATGGCACCACATCTGGCTGAACGAGGGTTTCGCCACCTACTCGGAGGCGCTCTGGAGCGAGCACAAGTACGGGGTCGGGCAGTACCGGATCGACATGAAGAACACCAAGTACTTCGGCCCCGGCACGATCTATGTCCAGGATCCGACGGACTTCTCCACGATCCTCAGCGTCGATCTTTCCTATAACAAGGCGAACTGGGTGCTCCACATGCTCCGCCACGTGGTCGGGGACGGGACGTTTTTCGACATCATGCTGGCGTGGCGGGTGTACGCGCCGACGCTCTACGGGAACGCGACGACCGAGGACTTCCGGACGGTGTGCGAGACGGTCTCCGGGATGGACCTCGAGAACTTCTTCCACCAGTGGATCTATGAGGAGTACTACCCGATCTACACCTACTCCTGGTCCGATCAGCCGGCCGGCGGCGGATACGAGCTCACGCTCACGATCGAGCAGAAGCAGACCAACACCGTCTTCAAGATGCCGATCGACGTGTTCGTGCAGTTCGCCTCCGGGGACACGACGATCGTCGTTCAGGACACGCTCGCGAGCCAGACCTTCGTCCTTCAGGTGAACGGCGACCCGGTCGACGTGAGGCTCGACAAGGCGCAGGGCGGCTGGATCCTGAAGGCGATCCAGGAGCCGGTCGTCGATCCGACCTTCGACCGCGGGATCCTCGTGGTCAACGGGGTGGACTGGACGAGCTACGGGAGCGAGATCACGTCCGCGTACGACGACAGCGTGTTCTGGGGGAGCCACGAGATCTCCTTCTGGGATCTCTTCGCGGCCCCGACCGGCGGCTACCCCTCCACGCTCCCCGCTCCGCTCGGGACGAACAAGGCGATCCCGTCCGACACCCTGAAGCAGTTCTCCACGGTCGTCTGGGTGGGGAACAACTACAACGGCGATCTCGAGAAGTGGCTCACGACAGCGGTGCTCGACTACCTCCAGGCGGGGGGGAACGTCCTCTTCCTCTCGCGGATGGGGCAGGACTTCCTTTATAGCTCGTTCGCCGACTACCTTGGAATCACCTGGGCGGCGGACGTGGAGAACACGGTCTCGAACTTCGTGTCGCAGCACCCGGGATTGGTGAACCAGAGCCTGACAGGCTCGCAGTCGTTCGTCGCCCTCTTCGACACGACCTTCGCGGGCGGCGAGACGGAGCTGCTCTTCAAGTCGAACTCCCCCTCGGGTCTTCTGGGGAGCGGCGCCTGGCGAAGCCCCGCGGCCGGAGGGACGCACCGTCCGGACGGCGCCAAACTCGTCTTCCTGAGCGGCCGTCCGTACCGGTGGAACCACGACCAACTCCGGTCGAACGTCGAGCACATCCTGTCGAACTTCCTCGGGGAGCCGTACAACCCGACGGGAGTGCGGGATGATGCGCCCGGGCTCGTCTACGAGCTCGGGCAGAACCGGCCGAACCCCTTCAACCCGGCGACGACGATCCGGTTCTCTCTTCCGGTGGAGGAGCAGGTGAGGCTCCGGATCTACTCGACGTCGGGACGGCTGGTCCGGGATCTCGTCGACGGGAGGCTGCCGGCGGGCGCTCATCAGGTGGTCTGGAACGGGAGGAACGAAACGGGCGCGGCGACCGGGTCCGGGGTTTATTTCTACCGGATGGAGGCGGGCGACTTCTCCGACACGAAGAAGATGGTCCTCGTTCGCTAGAAGTGGAGCGGCCGGGGAAAGCACTCTGAGCGGGCGGGCGGTGGGCGTTCACCGCCCGTCTCTGTCTTCTGTTTCATCGCGGCGCGGACCCGCCGTGCCTTCCGAACGCGGGGGGCGCGCCGGGCGGATCGGTGGGGAATGTGATCGGTCGCAGGGCGCAACTTCGGGCGCTTGCCGTGCTCGCGCTTCTTCTCGCTCCGGGGGGATTCCCTCACGCCGCCGGCGATCGATCGGCCACCCTCTCGTGGAGGAACCCGGACGACGCCGACCTTGCAGGCGTCCTCGTCCGTTTCTCGACGGAGCGCGCTCCCTCGAACCCCGCGGGAGGAGAGGCGGTCCCGAACGGAGAGGAGGGACGCTTTCCGGGATCTCCGGGCGACGCCGTTTCGTTTATCCATGCAGGATTGTCGGAGGGGAAGACATACCACTACTCCGTCTTTTCCTTCGACGAGGTCCCCAACTACTCGGAGCCGGCTGCGGCGAGCGTGACGATCGAGGTCCGGGGCGCGCCGGATCCTCCCGCGGGGTTCCGGGCGAGTCGGGGAGACGGGGAGGTGCATCTCCAGTGGAGAAGCCCCGTTTCCGAGCTCGCCTCCGTTCACATCCGCTACTCGACCGTGGAGTTCCCCGGGGTGCCGGAGGAGGGGGCCGCCGTCGAGAACGGAGAGGGCGGCGTCTTCCGGAGCCCGCCCGGCTCGTCCGTGTCCTTTGTGCACGGGGGTCTCTCGAACCGGGTGACCTACTACTACGCTGCGTTCGTCCACGATGAGTGGGGAAGCCGCTCCGAGGCGGCGACCGCCCGGGCGACGCCCGCCGATACGACCGCGCCCGGTCCGGTTCCTCTCTTCGCGGCGGCGCCGGGGATGAGCCTGATCGCGCTCTCGTGGACCAACCCCTCGGACACCGATTTCGCCTTCACTCGTGTCCGCTACGACACCGTCGCCGTCCCGCCTCTCCCGTCGGACGGTCTCACCCTCCCGGGAGTCGAGAGCGGTGTCTTCCCGGGGGATCCGGGCTCGCGGGGTGAGTGGGTCCACTCGGGGCTCTCCCCGGGGGCGACCTACTTCTACGCCGCGTTCGCCTTCGACGCCGATTCGAACTCCGCTGAGGCGGCGGGGGCGTCCGCCTCGCCGCTGGAGCCCGTCCCCGCACTGGCCCTGCAGGAGTTCACCGCGACCGCGCGTGAGAACGGGATCATGCTCCGGTGGACGAACCCGGCCGACACGCTTCTCGCCGGGACCACGATCGTCTTCTCCCCGGACTCCTTTCCGGGCGGTCCAGAGGGGGGGGAGCCGGTTCCGAACGGCGCGGGAGGCTTCTTCGCGGGCTTCGCCGGAGCTGTCGATTCGTTCGCGCACCGCGGCCTCCCGAACGAAACCGTGCACCATTACACGGCGATCCCGAGCGACCGCTTCTCCGTCTCCGGCGCCGCTTCGCGCGCGGCGGCGGTGGTCCTCGACACGATCCCCCCGCCCGCGCCGGCTTCGTTCTCCGCCGAGCCCAGCGAGGGGGGAGCCTCGCTCGCCTGGGCTCTTCCCGAGTCCCCGGATCTCGCCGGGCTCGTCGTCCGCTTCTCGATCGAGGCCGCCCCCTCGGCGCCGGAGGAGGGAGAACCCCTCCCGAACGGGGCGGAGGGGCGCTTCGCGGCGGCGCCGGGCGGGACCGGATTCTTCACTCATGAACATGTTTCGCCGGGGACCGAGGTTCACTACTCGCTCTTCGCCTTCGATGAGGTTCCGAACTACTCGGAGCCGGCGACCGCGACGGTCTTCGTGGGGGAGAGCGAAGGCGCCTCTCCGGTCCCGCCCGATCCCTTCTTTCTCGATCTCGAAGCGAACCGCCCGAACCCGTTCAACCCGCGTACGACGATCCGGTTCGAGATCCGCGCCCCTCAGCGGGTCCGGATCGAGGTCTTCAGCGCGGCGGGGCTCCGCGTTGCGACGCTGATCGACGAAGCGCGCGCCGCCGGGGAGCACGTCGTTTCCTGGGACGGGCGGGGCGAACGCGGGGAAGCGGCCCCGAGCGGCGCCTACTTCTTGCGGATCACGACCGAGAACGCCTCCCTCGCGCGGAAGATGTTGCTGGTGCGCTAATATCATCCCCTCATGGCGGTCTTCCCGAAACGGGGGGAAGCTCTTGGGGGACTCTTCTCCTCTGTTTGTTCCCTCGGGGGAGGGCGCGCCAGAGGGGAAGGGCGGGCTTGAGACCCCGGCCGCGGGCCGCTTCATCCAACTCGTTTCGGCAAAGCGGGTTTCGCGGTCGAAACGAGCGGTCCGGGCTCGATCCGCCCGGGGCGCTCTCCCCCCCGCTGAGCGAAGAAACCCCGAGGACCGTCTTTCGTATGGATGGGTAGGCGAACGAGCGTCCGGCCCGCGGCCAGTCGGCGAGGAGGAAAGGGAATGAGAGCACGAGCGGTTCTTTGCGCGATCGGGATCGTGCTTCTCGCGTCCGGAGCCTACGGAGGCGAGGAGAGATGGCTTCACGTGTTCGTCGAGGAGAAGGGGGAGGGAGGCGAGACGATCCGCGTCAACCTTCCCTTCGAGCTTCTCGAATCGATCCTCGAGGTCGTCGACACGGACGAGATCTCGGGAGGGAAGATCCGGATCGACGAGGGAGATCTCGACACGGAGGAGATCCGGGCGATCCTGAAGGCGGTCGGAAAGGCGAAAGAGGGGGAGTACGTCACGGTCGACGGAGTGGACGAGAACGTCCGCGTGTCGAAGAAGGGGGACTTCCTTCTCGTTTGCGTCAGAGAGGGGAAGGGTGAGGGCTCGGACGAGGAGACAGTCGACGTCCGGCTCCATCTGTCCGTGCTCGAGGCGCTCGCTTCGGGCGATGGGGAGGAGCTCGATGTCCTCGCCGCGATGCGTGCGCTCGGGGAGAAGGGCGGAGGCGAGGTCGTCGTCGTGAACGAGAAGGATTCCACGGTGCGAATCTGGGTCGACGGCGAGCCGGGCGGAGAAGAGCGATGACGCGGCGTGGCCGCATCGGGTGGGGCGCGGCGGCCGTGCTGATGCTCGCGGTCTCTCTTGCCGGCGCTGCCTTCGCCGTGAGTCTCGAGCGGGGCGGCTCGATCCGGATCGTGGTAAGGGAGAAGGGGTGCGGGGGGGACAACGTCTCCCTGTCGATTCCCTCGACGGCCGTCGTCGCGATCCTTCCCTTCCTGCCTGGGCAGCTCTTCCGCGAGATGCCGGACGAGGCCGCCGAGTGCGCGCGCGTGGCGAGCGTGTTCTGCGACAGGCTCTCGGGTCAGCCCGACTTCGTCCTTGTCGACGTGAGAAGCGAGGGGGAGTCGGTTCTCGTCGAGAAGAAGGGGGACGCGCTCGTCATCTTCATCGACTCCGAGGACGAGCTCGTTCGCGTCTCGGTTCCTCTCTGGCTCGTGGGCCGGGTGGCCTCGAAGGCGGGGAGCGTTTCGCTCTGCCTGGGCGCCTGAGCGGGCGTTGCCGAGGACCGTTTCGCGGAGGGAGAACCTCGCGGTCTCGCCGCCGTGGCGCCGGCCGCTCGTCTTCTGTTTCAGCGCGGGCCTTCTCTTCTCCAGGGCTCGACGAGGGGCGCGAACTCGTCGATCGTGAGGCCTCCCTCCACCTCGATCCGGGGGAGGGCGAGGAGCGGATGGGAGTACCGGCAGAAGTCGCGGTCGCACGTGAGCCCGTAGACGTAGCCGCACGCCCCGATCAGATGCCGGACGACCGCGTCGTGGTCCCCGTAGGGATAGGCGAAGGCCCTCACCGGTTTCCCAAGCATCCCGGCGAGCGCTCGACGCGATCGCGTCCCTTCTCGGACGAGCTCTTCCGTCGAGAGGGCGGTGAGAGGGACGTGGTTCATCGCGTGTGAGCCGAAGGAGACGCCCTCTTCTTGGAGCGGGCGAATCGCTTCCGCGGTGAGGAGGGGCGCTCCCTTTCCTCCGTTCGGCGCGTCCCACGAGGCGGTTCTCCCGACCCGATTCACGACGAGGAAGACGGTCGCGGTGAATCCAGCCTTGCGCAGGATCGGCCAGGCGCTCGCCGCAAAGTCCTCGTAACCGTCGTCGAAGGTGATGAGGATCGGCCGTCCCCTGAGCTGCCGTCTTCTCGATCTCGCCTCCAGCCACGTCTCCAGGTCGATCGTGTAGAAACCGCGCTCGCGGAGGAACCGCACCTGCTCCTCGAATGCGCCCGGGGGGACGCGGTATTTCACCAGCTCGGCGGGGCCGTCGTCCGCGACCCGGTGGTAGAGCAGGATCGGGAGGCGGTCCGCGACCGCGAGGCGGCCGAGCGTCCTCCTGGTCGAGGGGAAGACCCGCTGGACGAAGCGGACCGCGGTGTGCGCCCCCCGGACCGTGCGCGTGTCGACGGGACGGCCAAGCCCATCCGCCGTCTCGCCCGTGCCGGGAGCGAAAACCTCGGGGGCGTAGAGAACGCGGGGCGTCCTCTCGCGGCCGGACGAGGGAGCGAGGACTCCTTCGCCGAGGGTCTCCGCCGTCTCGAGAAGGTCCTCCGCCGCGCTCGCGGGGAGGGCGGCGCGGCGCGAAGCGCTCGTTCCAATCTCCCCGGGCGTGCGGCGGGCGAGCAGGAGCGCGCTCTCCCCGTCCGTTCCGTAGATGCGAGCGGCCGGGTCTCCGCTCTTCCCGGCCGGGCCCCCTTCCCGCCTCTCCGCCCGCCTTCTCTCGAGCCTCTCCCGGAGCCTCTCGCGGAGCGTGGCCGCCCCCAGAGGCGAGCGGCCGAGAACCGCCTCGCGAACGGTGAGACGGGAAAGTTCGAGACAACAAGAATCGATAGCCGCGCGGCGGACCGCGCCCGCCCGAACGGTTCCCCCGGGGGAGGCGAGTCGGACCGTCCCGATCGGGAGCCCCGCGAACTCGAGAATGATGTCGGTCCTCTCGCCCTCTATGGCGAGATCGGGGATCGGGTCGCAGAGCTCAACCCGCGGAGAGACCCCGGGCCCCGCCCGAACCGGGCCCTCCGCCGGCTCTCGGGGGAACAGCTCGTGGAGGAGGGTTGCCCAGCCGATCGTCGCGAGGGCCCATCTCTCGAAGTCCTTTCGTCTCTTCCCGAGGCAGGCGGCGGCCGCCCGCGCGCACCGCCGCCCGAGCGAGGCGAGGAAGAGAACGCCCCCACGAGGCGCCCGCCGCGCGGCATCTTCCCAGTAAAGATCGAGGAGCGAGAACGCGTGTTCGTCCGCGATGGCGTCCGCGAGGACCGGGGCGGGAACGAGCCCGTCGCAGACGGGAAGACCGACCGATCCGAAGGGCCTTCCCCCGTAGTCGAGCGCGCACTCGATCCGCTCCGCGGCCGGATCGGTTTCGAGATCGCGAATCTCCTCGGTCAGCTCGATGCGGACCTTCCGGATCGAACCGAACAACAGGGAGCCCGGCTCGTTCGTGTTCGAGAGGACCAGCTTCTCGAAGATCCGCAGGGCGCGGCGCGCGAGATACGGCGCTCCGGTGCGCCGCTCGTACGCGTCGAGGAGATCGCGGATCCTCCCTTCGAGCGCGGGCCAGAGCCCGATCCAGTCGCTCTCGGGAAGCGATCGGGGGAGGCGAGCGCCTTCATGGATCGCGTAGGCGAGGATCTCCGCGGGGAAGTCCGGGTCCCTGTCCTCCGGCACGAGCTCGAGGACCTGCCGCCCCTCCTCTCCGTGTCCCACCAAGAGTGCCGCGGACCAGACGAGGGCCGAGAGACGCGCCGCCGGCGCGTCCGCCGCCGGCAGGCCGTTCGCGTACTCGGGACGCGGGTTCCGAACGGCCGGGTCCGGCCCGTGCCCGATCCCCACCACCCGGATCGTGTCGCGCGCCATCCGGAGGCCGTCCATCGAAGCCGACGCAGGCCGCACGCGGTAGAGGGCGAGGATCTCGGGGACCCGGGCGAACCGCGCGCCGGCGCGGAAGAGCCGCTGCCAGAGAAGCCAATCCTCGCATGTCGCCAGCTCCTCGGGGAACCCTCCGACCTCCTCGACCAGCGACCTGCGGACGATCGCGCAGTGAATGCTCCACGCGCAGCGCCGGGCGAAAAGGGCGAACAGGTCCTCGTTTCCGGCGTAGAGATCGGAGCCGCCCGAACGGCCGTCCGTCGTCACGCGATCGAACCCGCAGTAAGTTCCGTCGAGGTTCGGGTCGCCGCGGAGAGGCCCGGTCATCTTTTCCAGAAAGGCGGGCACCACCCAATCGTCCGCGTCCAGAAAGAGAACCCATTCGCCGCGCGCCGCGCGCAGGCCCTCGTTCCGCGCCGCGCCGGGCCCCTCCGCACGACTCCGGAGAACGCGGATGCGGGGGTCTTTCGAGGCGAGCGCCTCGGCCGCCGCCGCGGTCCCGTCGGTCGAACCGTTCTCGACGACGATCGCCTCCCAATCTCCGACGGTTTGCACATGAAGGGATTTGATCGTCTCCGCGAGAGTGGCCGCCGCGCTCCTGGAGGGGATGATCACCGAGACCATTCGCGCCCTCCCCGGTCCGCCATGAAGGCCTCGGACAGCGGTCCCGCGAGGGCCCGCCTGAGATGGATCCCCCTCAGCCTTTCCGCTCCCGGCTCGAACGGCACCACGCCGACGAGGCGGTCCTCCGAGAAGACGCGAAGCGCCGCGGGCCTTTCCCGATCAACGAGGCGCGCCGCTTCCTCGATCCCCACGTCGAGGGAGACCGCTGCCTCTTCGGCCGGCTCCGGCTGGGGCCCCGGGAATCCGCGCTCGAAGCCGATCTTCCTCATCTCCTCGAAGTAGCCCCGCCAGTGCCAGTAGCCCCGGATGAAGTGGTAGAGGCACTTCCATCCCTTCCGCATCCGCGCGCTCTCGAAGAGCGGGAGGAGGCGCGCCAGCGCCCGGGCGGGCCCCTCGCAAACGCGAGGAGCGCAGCGCGCGAGGAGGATCGGTGCGCGGCGTGGGGAGAGATCCCACGGCCTCCCGGGCGGCGGCGCGAGCTTCCGGCGGAACTCGGGGTGGTGGAGAGAGACGCGGGCGTCGCCGCGGCCCGCGCGCCGGGCCCTGAGGAACGAGCGCTCGAGCGTCATCGTCTCGTGCTCGTGGTGCTCCGCCTCCGCGTCCGGAAGAAACCGGATCGGGATTCCGTTTCGGACGACGCGGATCCCCAGCTCCCAGTCCTCGCCGTCGCATTCGGCGAAGTCCCGGGCAAACCCGCCGAGAGAGCGGAACAGGTCCCTTCGAATCGAGAGGTTGCCGGAAAGCACGTCCCGGTAGCACGAACGGTGGCCCGGACGCCGGATCTCCTCGAAGAGGTTCTCCCACCAGTTGCGCGTCGAGATGCGGAGGAAGTCGACCCGGGGAGCGTGGACCGGATAGTAGGGGCCGACTCCGACGAAGCGTTCTTCCGTCTCATGGGCCCTTGCGTGCGCTTCGACGAGCGCCGGAGCGGGAACCACATCGTCGTCGAGGAAGAGGAGGAGGTCCCCCTTCGCGGCGGAGGCGCCGCGGTTCCGCGCGCGGGCGGTTCCAGGCTCGGCCGTCTCGATCGGGTGAAGCGCGAAGGGGGCCTCGAACCGGGCGAGCCGCTCGATCGTGTCGTCCGTGCTTCCGTTCACGACTGGAACGACCTCGAAGCGCTCCGCGGGGTAGGTCTGCTCGTTGAGCCTCTCGAGGAGGCGGAGAAGCCATCGCGACCGGTTCCTCGTCGGGACGATCACGCTCAGGGCCGGGCGGACCCGGGGAGCAGGCGCCTCGTTCATCGCGCGGCCTCCCTTCGTGCCCGGAGATAGGCGAAAGGCCCCGCCGCGCATCCGCGGATCTCGGCCCAAACGAGGTCGAAGGGAGCGCTTCCCGGACGACGGAGGAGCGAGCGGAAGAGAGCGGGAAGTTGATGTTTCAAGAGCCAGGCGGCGGCGTGCCAGAGGACCGTCGTCTCGTGCTCGAAGAGGAGCGAGCGAGTCCAGGCGGCGTAGGCGCCGGCCCCGTACCCGTAGAAGGTCCGCCGGGTCTCCTCCCGCCCCGGGGAGTGGCGGTGCCGCGACACGGCCTCGGGATCGTAAACGACGCGGTACCCCGCCCCGAGAATGCGGGAGAACATCTCGGTGTCGCCCCCCGAGCGCGTGCGAGTCCCCGCGTCGAGGGCCTCGTCGAAGGGTCCCGGCCGGTCGAGGACGCTCCGGAGGACCGCCATGTTCACACCGGCGCCGGCGTGCCCCGCGCCGGCCGGGCTCACGGCGGGCGTCTCGAGGACGAGTCTCTCGAAGCCCCGCCCGAATGTGCTGAGCCGCTCGCGCCACACCTGCGCCTCCGTCTCGAGCTCGAGGGGGAGGGTGAGCCCCGTGGCCGCCCGGACCAGCCGGTCCTCGAAGTTCCGCGCGAGGGCGCGGAGCCACAGGGGCTCGGGCGCGGCGTCGTCGTCCGTGAACGCGACGATCGGCCGGCGCGCTTCGCGGAGAACGCGGTTCCGCGCGCGGTTCAGGCCCGGCCGATCCTCGCGCGCGAAGCGGACGCCCGGGAAGAGGCGAACGGTCTTCTCCGTTTCATCCGAAGAGGACGCGCTGTCGACGACGAGGATCTCCTGTCCGTCGTCCGGCAGGCCTCGGAGCGCGGTGAGGCAGCGGCGGAGGTCCTCCGGGCGGTCGCGCGTGCAGACGCCGATGGTGGCCGGCGCCGCGGGAAGCTCGAGCGAGCGGAGCGGCCTCCACCCGATTCGCTCCTCCAGCCGCACGAGGCGAAGCGCCCTCCCCCCGGCCTCCTCCAGGGCACTCCGGAGCCGTTCTCCCCCTGCGCGGGCCTCGGGCCCCGGGAGCAAGGCGGCGCCGACCGGGCGCCCCCGATACCGGACGACGACGAACGCCCTCTCGCGGTCCGCGGGGAGCGCCGCCTCCGGAGGCAGCGAGGCGAGATCGATATCGAGGAGAACAGTTCGCATTTCGTTGGTTTATCCTTCGATGTCCTGGAGGCGGGCCGCGCCTTCCCGGTAGGCCGCGACGACCTCCGCGGCGGGTCCGGTCATCCGGACGAGGCCGTCCTCCATCCAGACCGCGCGGTGGCATAGCTTCGCCACGGTTTCGAGCTCGTGGCTCACCAGGAGGATCGTTCCTCCTCCATCGACGAACGAAGCGAGGCGCTCGAAACACTTCCCGCGGAACGCCTCGTCTCCGACGGCGAGCACCTCGTCGATCAGCACGATGTCCGGGATCGCGCTCATCGAGACGGCGAATGCGAGGCGCGCGTTCATGCCGGAGGAGTAGTACTTCATCGGCGTGTCGATGGAGCCCCCGATCTCCGCGAACGCGACGATCTCGTCGTAGCGCTCCCGGAGCTCGCGCGGCCCGAGCCCCATCATCCCCGCGGCCAGCTCGATGTTCTCCGCTCCGGTGAGGTCCGGATGAAAGCCGACTCCGAGGTCGATCACCGACGCGAGACGTCCGTTCACGCGGATCGTTCCCGCTGTCGGCGCGTAGATTCCCGCGATGAGCCGCAGAACGGTGCTCTTCCCCGACCCGTTCCGCCCGATGAGCGCGACGACCTCGCCGCTCTCCACGCGCAGGTTGAAGCCCTCGAGAACGAACTCGTGGCTCAGCACGTGGAGAGGACGACGCAGGACGGACCGGATGAACCACTCCCGGAGCGTGGTCGTCCGGTGGATGTAATAGTAGAAGCGCTTGAGGACGTCCTTGCACTCGATACGCGGCGTTTGCGTGCTAGACGAGCTCATTGCAGATGTCCTTGTAGCGATGGAAGACCGCGTAGCCGAGCGCAAAGAGGACAGCGGCGGCCGCGGCGGTGCCGAGGAGGAGGAGCCCGTCGGGGAAGCGCCCCTCGTAGATCGTCTGGTGGAAGAGCGTGATCAGCCCCGCGAAGGGGTTCAAGAAGTAGAAGGGACGGACGGAGGCCGGCACCATCTCGGCCGGATAGAAGATCGGCGTGATGTAGAAGAGCGATGTGGTTACGATGGGGAGGGTGTGCCGGACGTCCGTGAAGAGGACCGAGGCGGTCGCGATCGGAAACATCAGACCGACGGTCAGCATGAGGAGGATGAGCAAGAGGAGGGGCGTGAAGAGAAAACCGGGCGGAAGAGCCTGGTGATGGACGAGGGCGATCACGGCGAGAATGAGGAGCATCTCGATGACGAGCTCGAACAGCCTCGAGATCGCCGCGCCGAAGAGGAGGACTTCCTTGGGGAAGGCGACGCTCCGCACGAGGCCCGCGTGCGACGGCAGGATCTCCGACGCGGAGAGGAGCATGTGCTGAACCGCGTTCCAGGCGAAGTATCCGGAGAGGAGGAACGCCCAGTAGTGGGGGAGGGGGATCCGAATGACGACCCGGAACACCGCGACGAGGATCGCAACGGTGAGGAGCGGGTTGAGCAGGGTCCACAGGAAGCCGAGAACCGAGCGCTTGTACTTCACCTTGAGATCGCGAAGCACGAGGCTGCGGAGAAGGAAACGATAGTCCCAGACCTCCTTCCCGCGGGAGGCCGCGCCGTCGGACAGGCGCCGGACCGGGTCCTTCGCCCTTCCTCTCGCGAGAGGGGGAGCGCTCATGGTTCACCTCGTCCGCTCGACGACGAGCCGGGTTCACCTCCACCCGCCTCTCCCGGTCCGAGGCGGACCTCCGAGGGCCGGGATCGCGGAGGCTTCCATAGGGGCGCGGGCCCGCAACGCCCTGTGCCCCAGGGGATTCTCCCCCTTCTTCCTTTCGGCTGCACGCGGGAAAAGATTGATGCGGGGCGGGAGGAGCCCGGCCCGCAGTGTGTTGAAGGAGAGCGGCTTGGCGAGCGTGGCGCCCGGCGGCCGCGGGCGTCGGGTGGGGGGACCTCGAGGGCGCCGAACGGGAGCCTGCGGGGCTCAGGCCCGGCCGGGACCCGTTCCGGCCCGGGAGAAGAGGAGGGAGGCGCACCCGGAAGAGCGCCCCCTTCGGTCTGGAAGGGGGCCGGGCGGTGGGCTCGGACGAACCGCCGGCGCGCGTCGAGCCGATCCGGAGGGATACGTGCTTCTTCTTGCAGTCGTGGAAATCGGAATGGCCGATCCCGCGTTCTCAGCGCGGGAACCGATCTCCCCGCACCCAGCGCCCCTCCGCGATGTGCCAGACGTCGTTGTCGACCGTGAGTAGAACGCTCTCGCTGAGGAGCCGAACATCCGCCACGGGGACCGGGAGATCCATCTCCGGAGCGCGTCCCCATGCCCCCTGAAGAGAGAGCTCCCAGGCCTCCCCGCTCGCCGTCCACCAGGTTCTCCCGTGGCCGCCGACCACGATGTTCCCCTCCTCCGGCCGCCAGTTCCGGGTGGTCCCGTCCGCCGCCGATTGGAGGGCCACCGCCGCCCGCGCCGGAGCGGCTCCCCCGAGCAGCATGAAAAGGAGAGCCCCGTAGAGGGCCCGCTTTCGAGTTCCGCTTCCCTTCATCTTGATCCCCCCGAGAGACGCGAAGAAAGTCCGTTTCGGGTCCGTGGCGCGATCCGCCCCTCTGCGCTCGCGAGAGCGGGGACATCGAGGGGCGGGCGCTCGATCGACGCGAGAATCCCACGATTCGGGCCTCTTCACAACGAAAGACGAGCCGGACCCGCGGAACCGTCGAAAAATGAGGGGGATCGGTTCCCGGCACCGCCGTCGGACCCCGGTCCGATTCGGCTGGCGCGGCGGCCCCGCGCCGTGCTATACTGCCAATGATCAAGTCCTCCAATTCGGGCGATCAACACTTTCGAGGAGGAGCACGCGACATGCGGATGCACGCATGGATGGTCGCGGCGCTGCTCGTGCTCGTCGCGCCTCCTGCCGGAGAGGTTCCGCGAGTCGTTGCGGTCGAAGAGTTCACCAACGTGGGCTGAGACAGCTGCAACGAAATCAAAGACTCGGTCGACAAGATCTTTGATGAGTTCGCGGGGCAGGTTGCTCCGGTCCGATATCACGTAAACTGGCCCGACCCGGTTGATCTCTACAACCTGTACAACTCGGGCGAGGTCAACACGCGTAGAAGCTACTACGGGGTCAACTACGTCCCCACCTTCCGCTTCGACGGAAAGAAGTTGAGGGATCCCCACCAGTTCGAAACGAACGACGGCTACTATCGCTGGCTCCGGCACACGCTGGACAGCCTCGCCGCGACCCCGAGCAAGATGCGGATCAACGTCTCGCACGCGAGGAGCGCCGATTCGGTTCACGTCTCGTTCGATGTCGTGCCGGTGGACACCGCCGGCGGCTTCGCGCTCTACATGGCCGTCGTGGAGGACACGAACGGCATCTACGACCCGCCGTACAGCCGCATCTTCCGGGACATGATCCCCGGGGGAAGCGGGCACGGGATCACGCTCACGATGGGGGACTCCCTGCAGTACACGTGGAGCTACAGGCTTCCGCTCGGCCAGGAGGACGTCCACACGATGATCTTCGTGCAGAAGGTCGGCACGAAGAAGATCTTCCAGGCCGCGTACGCGCCGCTGAACGAGCTCGTGGATGTCGCCGGCGGAGCGCCGCTCCGCGTGGTCCTCGAGCCGAACGCTCCGAACCCGTTCAACCCGTCGACGACGATCCGCTATCACGTCGACCGCTCCGGGCCCGTGCGCCTCACCGTGTACGACCCGGCCGGACGCCTCGTGGCGCGGCTCCACGACGGGCCTTCGGAGGCGGGCTCGCACTCGGTGGTTTGGGACGGCCGCGATCTACGCGGGAGCGAGGTCGGGAGCGGCGTCTACCTCTACCGCCTTGACGCGGAGAGGGTCTCGTTCGAAAGGAAGATGATCCTGGTTCGCTGAAAGAGAAACGGCCCGCATTGCAGCGCCGATGACGAAGCCCCGGGCGAAGGTCCCGGGGCTTCCTTCGTCTCCGGGGGCCGGGCTGCTGCGAACGGGCGTGTTCGCATCAACGGCCGGGGCGGGTCTACGTCGGGATGTCGGTGATCGCGATGTGCTGACCGGCCCTCACGAAGAGGATGTCGTTCACCCCTTCGAACCCCTTGAGAAACGCCCCCCGGTCCTCGACGAGCTTGTTCAGCGAGAACCCGGTGATCACGAGGTCCGCATCGCGGGAGTGCGCCGCCACGAGCCACGGGAAGGACTCTTCGTAGTAGGAGATCGCCTGCACGTTCTTGTGCGCGACCGGGATCCGTCCGCCGTCGATCAGCTCGTGCAACCTCTTCATCTGGCTCTCCATCTCGTCCTTGTGGAACGCGGCGAAGATATCGATCTCGCACCCTTTCCACTCGGAGTGCCCCATGATGATGTAGGCGAGGAGGATCATGAGGTTGGCGTTTCGATAGTCCCCCGGCGTCAGCCAGATGTGGATGCTCCTCCGGTATCCGAAGTGCCGTTCCGACGATCGAAGGATGCAGGTGTTGAAGCCGACCACGTCGGCGAACTGGGACCCGTCGATGATCCGGTCCAGCGTCTCTTCGCTCCCCGAGCGGAACTCGAAGAGGATGCTGTTGTTCTCCATCCCGGCGACACCCTGGGCCTGGACGATCTGCGCGACCGCGGTCCGGAAGCTCGGGGAGACGATCGTGTCCACGTAGATGCCCGCGCGGCTCGCCACCCCGAGCCCGATCAGCTCGTCGAGGATCTCCCTCGATTGGGCGTGCGTCTCCCGGTTCAGGGGACCCTGCAAGTAGTGGAAAAACGTCCCGAAACCGTAGTAGTGCGAGATCCACCGGAGGAGGTCGAACGGGGCGAGGCGGTCGAGCGATCGCGAAGAGATCGCCACGAAGGACGGACGCCACGTCTCCCGGACGTTCGCCGCGTGCCGCTTCTGGATCATGATCTGGAGAGAGCGGGTGATCTGGAAGAGCACCCCCTTGAGAAGATCAGCGAGATCGAGCTCCGTCTCCCGGCCCTTCCTGAGGCCCAGGTAGATCAGGGTGATCAGGAAGAACGCGAGGGCGGCGTAAAGCGGCTGCATCTGGAACATCAT
>JBDRFQ010000093.1:0-9028 GCA_043818685.1 Candidatus Eiseniibacteriota bacterium | reverse complement strand
CTTCAACGGGGTTTGGAAGTACCTCGACCCGCTCGATCCGGTCTTCGACAACTGGCCGCAGTTCGCCCTCCGCTACATGGGTTATCTCTGCGCGCCGGGCTTCCTCATGATGAACGGGGCGATGGTGTGGTACTCGTACACCAAGCGCCGCGAGGCGGGGAAAGGGGACCTAGACGCCCGCTGGCATCTCATCCAGCGCGGCCTCTTCCTCGTTCTCGTGCAGATGACGTGGGTGAACTCCTCCTGGGGCGGCTTCGCCGAGTTCAAGCCGGGGCACTTCGGGATCATCGCCTGCATCGGTCTCGCCATGGTCTTCCTCACGTTGTTCGTGGACCGCCCGTGGCCGGTGCGGCTCGGGATCGGGCTCGCGCTCTTCGCCGTGCACCCGCTGCTTCTCCGCATCCCGTACGACCCCTCGGTCATGAACCTCAAGACGATCCTCATGCAGACCTTCGTGGACTCCGGCGAGTTCAACAAATACCCGGTCGTCCCGTGGCTCGGCCTCGCCGTCATGGGCTCGGTGATGGCCGAGGGATGGATCCGCGGCTGGACGACGACAGACCGGCGCATCCTCATGGGCCTCGGAATCGGGATCGCCTCGATCGTGCTGGCGACCTTCGTCCGCCTCGCGCGCGGCTATGGAAACCTCTTCCCGTTCACCGAGCTCGGCGCCTATTCGTTCTTCATCGACCAGAAGTACCCGCCGAGCCTTTACCACAACCTCTGGTTCTTCGGATCGGTGTCGATCGGCGTGGCGGCGATCACCTCGATCGGGCGCTGGACGCCGAGGCTCCCCTCGCCGCTCGGAATCGTCGGGCGCGTCCCGCTCTTCTTCTACTGCGTCCACATCGGGATCCTCGGGGTTTTCTCCAAGCGCGTCGGGATCTACTACCGCGAGGGCGGGGTTGCCGCCGCGCTCATCGGGTGCGCCCTGATGCTCGTCGTCATGCTCCCGCTGGCGGCTTGGTTCGCCGGAGTGAAGCGGCGGAGCAAGAACTACCTCATCCGCCTGATCTGACGGGGAAAGGGACTAAGGAGATGCGAAAGGGAAGAAGGACGATCGGGATCCTCGCGGGAATCGCCGCGGCTCTCTTCCTCTCCTGCGCCTCCCGCGAGCAGGCGCCGGCGTCCGGCGAGGACTCGACGATCGTTTATCCATCAAGAAAATCGGGCGGTGTGGAGGCCCGCATCACGCTCTACGAGAAGGAGTCGAAGAAGAGCGGCGAGCTTCTCGGGGCAGGCCGGGTCTTCACGACGGGCGAGAACGAGAGGGTTCGGGCGCGGGTGGAGATCGAGAACGGGAGCGTGCTCGGCCGGGACCCCCTCCTCTTCCACCTCGTCTGGCTCGATCCGGAGGGGAAGTCGATCTACACGAAGCAGATCGACCATTCCCTCGGCGACCCGCCCGACCTCCTGGAAAGCGCGATCTCGATTCCACCTGACAAACGGGAGCCGGGGATCTACACTCTTCGTGTCTACCTCTTCCGCGAGCTCATCGCAGAGAAGACCTTCGAGGTACGACGGAAAGAATAGGTACCTGATACCCGATCCTCCTGTCACTCCCGTCGATAGGGCTCCGGTGTCCGGGTCGGCTGTCGGGACGGGATGCCGGGGATCGCGGCGGGGACCGTAGCGGAAGCGCCATGTGGGTCATCCTCCTCTTGATCGCGGTCGTTTTACTCTACTGGAGCGTCGAGGCGCTCAGGCTTCACCGGGCCCTTCGCGCGATTCCGATTCGGATCCATGTGAACGGGAGCCGCGGCAAGTCGTCCGTGACGCGCCTCCTCGCCGCGGCGCTCCGCGAGTCGGGAATTCGAACCGCCGCGAAAACCACGGGGAGCAAGGCCCGCTACATCCTTCCGGACGGAAGCGAGGAGCCGCTCATCCGGCTCGGCACGCCAAACATCTTCGAGCAGGTGGGGGTTCTCGACCGGGCGCGCCGCGATGAGGCGGAGGCGATCGTGATCGAGTGCATGGCGGTCCGTCCCGACATCCAGATCGTGGCCGAGGACGGGATCGTCCGCTCGACGATCGGCGTGATCACGAATGTCCGCGCGGACCACCTCGACGTCATGGGCCCCACGGTCGCCGACGTCGCCTTCGCTCTCTCCTCCACGCTCCCGAAGAAGGGATACGCGGTCGCCCCCCCCACGCACCACGTCGAGATCCTCCAAGAGAGGGCCGACGCGCGCGGAACACGTCTCGAGGTTGCGGACCCTCTGGACCTCCCCGAGGGCGCGATGAGCGGGTTCACCTATCTCGAGCACGAGGAGAACGTGGCGACCTGCCTTGCCGTCACGCGCAAGCTGGGCATCCCCGACGAGGTCGCTCTCCGCGGCATGTACGGCGTCGTTCCGGACCCGGGCGCCTGCACGAGCTGGACGATCGAGCACGCGGGGCGGATCATCGAGTTCCACAACATTTTCGCCGCGAACGATCTCGAGTCGACCGCCTCGGTCTGGAAGCGCCTCGGGCTCGACCGGAGCGGCGAGACGCCGACCGTCGCGCTCCTCAACCTCCGCGCCGACCGGGTCGATCGCTCGATCCAGTTCGCGGAGGCGGTGGAGCAGCTGATTCGCGCCGATCACTACACGATCGTCGGCGACACGAGCGATCGCGTCGTCCGCCGGTTCGCCCGCCGCGTCCCCCCGGGACGCCTCCATCCGATCGCGAAAACGACCCCCGCCGAGGTGTTCGATCGCATCGCCGCGATCGGCGAGGGGGGGCTCCGGGTCGGCGCGATCGGCAACATCGGCGGGATCGGGCACGAGATCCTGCAGTACGTCTACCGTCGGAGGATGGGAACATGCTGATCGCAGAAGCGATCGGTCTCGGGCTCGTCGCGAGCCTGTTCTTCGTCGAGGCGGTCGGCTTCGCCGCCGGCGGCTTCGTGGTGCCCGGCTACATCGCGCTCTTCCTCGATTCGCCCCTCCGGCTTCTCGGGACGGTGCTCGCGGCGACTGCGACCTATCTCTGCATGCGCGTCGCGGGCCGGTTCCTTCTCGTCTACGGAAGGCGGAGCCTCGTGCTCGCCGTGCTCCTCGGGTTCGTGTTCGGCGCGCTGACCTCGCGCATGCCGCGGATCGGCGCCCTCGAGGAGCAGGGAGCGCTCACCGCGATCGGCTTCATCATCCCCGGCCTCCTCGCGTACTGGATGATGCGTCAGGGGATCGTGCGCACCCTCTCCTCGATGCTCGTCGCGGCGACGCTCGTTCGCTTCGCGCTCATCATCATTCACGGAGGTGCCCTCCTTGAAACGCCTTCTCTCTAGGGCGGTTCCCTGGACGCTGCGCGCGGACGTCCTGCTTGTCGTGCTCGCCCTGATCGGGATCGGCTTCCATTGGGTGGCCGAGTCGACCCGCCGCCTCGCGTCCCAGCCCCACATCCAGGAGAAGATGGCCGCGGCGACCCGGACGGTCCGCTGCTTCGAGGCGATCCGCCAGTACCGTCTCGGCAGCCCCTCCTCGGTCGACTTCGAGAACGACCCCGAGGGGAGCGGCCTCATCGGCCAGGAGTTTACCCTGACGACCACCGACCGCGGCGTTCTCGAGTCGAAGCTCACGTCGGTCAACCCGAACTTCGCCGCGCTGTTCGTCGATTACTTCCACGATCTCCGGCTCCGCCCCGGAGACCCCGTCGCGATCGCGATGACCGGGTCGTTCCCCGCGCTCAACATTGCCGCGCTCGCCGCGGCCGAGGAGCTCGGCCTCCGCGCGGTTCCGATCACCTCGGTCGGGGCGAGCATGTGGGGGGCGAACGACCCCCGGTTCTCCTGGCTCGACATGGAGAAACTGCTCAACGACCGGGGACTCCTTCATGCACGAAGCGCCGCCGCCTCGATGGGAGGGAGCAACGACCGGGGGCGGGGTCTCTCCCCCCGCGGGCGCGAGCTGCTCCGGGAGGCGATCACCCGCAACGGCGTGCTCCTCATCCACGAGCCGACCCTCGACGAGTCGATTGCGCTCCGGATCGCGATCTTCGACCGGGAAGCGGAGCCGCTCGGCGTCAAGGCATACGTCAACATCGGCGGCAGCTCGGCGAGCATCGGGACGCGCCTCGGGGGGACGCTCGTGCAGCCCGGGGTCAACCGGTCCCTCCGAACCTACAACTGGACACAGAGGGGCGTCCTTCACCACTACGCGGCGAGGGGCATCCCGGTCATCCACGTCCTGCGCATCGAATCGATCGCCAAGGACCACGGGTTCCCGGTCGCCCCCGAGGTGATCCCCTCCATCGGAGAGGGACAGATTTTCCATCAGGAGGTGTATGATCTTCGAATCGTGGTCCCGGCGTTTCTGACGTTCCTCCTGCTCTGCTTCGGGATCCTCCGATGGCGCCACCGCGCCGCCCTTACGGCGCGCGAGGGGAGCGTGCTCGGGGCGCCGCTGGGCGAGGAAGCGCCGGCACAAAGGAGCGGCTGATGAGGTTCCCCCTGTCCCTCACATGGCTATTGGTTTGGATTCTCGCGGCGGCCGTCGCCGCGCCGGTCGAGGCGGCGTCGAGCCGGCTCCGACCCGAGCCGGGCTCGAAGAGCATGAGGATCTCGGTCGGCGGCAAGCGGAGCACGTATCACGTGGCCACGCGGGAAGCCCCGCTCGAGTTCCGCGTTCATGGCCCGGGCCCCGTGCGGGTCTGCACCCGCTATCTCTACCCGGGTGAGGACAAGGCGGCGCCCATCGAGTATCGCGTCCGGCTCGAGATCGACGGCGTCGAGCTCCGCACGCTGGAGGAGGTCGCCGCTCCGGACGTGAGGGCGAGGGCCGCGGACGGAAACCCGGTCGGCTCTTTCGAGAAGGAGGCCGTGCTCATCCCGTCCGGGTCGCACCGGCTGCGCATCTTCCCGGCGGAAGCGGGGAGCGCGGTCGCCGTCCGCCTCTTCAAGGGCTACGGCACGCCGAAGAAGATCGCTTGGGTTTCATTCGCGCCGGAATCGTACGCGCGGGCGCTCCGCCTCCACGCAAAGGAGTCGGAGACGATCTACTATCGGTTCGACGTGGACAAGCCGGTCGCCTTCCGCATCTACGGGCCGCTCACCGTGAGGGTGATGACGCGGCTCGATTTCGGGCTGGAGCGCGCCTCCTCGCAGCTTTACACGATCAAGGTCCTCGTCGACGGCGATCTCCTCGCGAGCGTCCCCATGAAGTCGAAGGCGAGCCACACGTCGAGCTATCCGGATCTCCCCGAGATCACGCCCGGGGTGGCGCGAACGTTCGAGTTCGACGTTCCCAAGGGGAAGCACCAGGTCCAGATCACCCTCGACTGCACGAGCGCCCGCTCCGCGGCGCTCCGCATCCTGATTCCGCGGAGGGCGGTGAGGAACGGGGGGTAGTCGCGGTCTTCGTGGGCTTCGTGGGCTTCGTGGAATGAGAGAACGCACGATCCTCCCCCGCACGGCATGAGCGCCCCCTCCCTCCCGATCGGCGAGCTCGCCGCGCTCGGCGCCGCCCTGATCTGGTCGACAACCTCGATCGTTTTCACCAGCGCCGGCCGCGCCGCCTCGCCCGTGGCGGTGAACGCGTTCAAGACGGTCATGGGGACGCTCCTCTTCGCCGCCGCCCTCGCGATCCGGGACGGGGCCGCGATCGGGCGGGGCATCTCGGGCGAGGATGCCGCGCTCCTCGCCCTCAGCGGGTTCATCGGCCTCTCCATCGGCGATTCGTTCCTCTTCCGGTCGTTCGTGACGCTCGGGACGAGACGGGCGATGCTCGTCTTCTCGATGAATCCGGTGATCGGCGCGCTCGGGGGTACGTCCTTCTCGGGGAGCGGCTCGGGACGCTCGCGATCATCGGGATGGCGGTCGCGCTCGGCGGGGTCGCGCTCGTGATCGGCGAGAAGAGGCGGGCGGCGCCGGACGGCCTCACGCCGGTGGCGACCGGGCTCGAGCCTTCCGCCGGCTCGATCGTCGCGCGCCATGTGGTTCTTTTCGGGGTGATCTACGGGGTCGGGGCGGCGTTCGGGCAGGCGTCCGGGGCGCTCATCATCAAGTCGGCGCTCCAAAGGGTCGACACGCTCACGGCGACGGCGATCCGGATGGCGGCGGGGGCGGCGGGGCTTCTTCTCATCGGCGGAGCGACGGGGAGACTCCGGCGGTGGACCGGGCTTCTCGTGCGGGGGCGGATGGTCCTCCGGATGTTCGCGGCGAGCGTGTTCGGGCCGTTCATCGGGGTGTATCTCATGGTCGTCTCGATCGACCGCGCGCCGACCGGGGTGGCGCTGACCCTCCTCAGCACGAGCCCGATCTGGCTCCTTCCTCTCGGGGCGTGGTTCCAGAACGACCGCCCTTCGGCGAAGGAGATCGTCGGGGCGTTCATCGCGATCCTCGGTGTCGCGCTCCTCGTGTTTCGATGAGGGGGGCATTTGCCGCGGCGGCGCGGGGGGGCGGGGGTTTCGCGTGATAGACCTTCGGGCGATCCTGCGGGAGCTCGGCGAGAAGCCGGTCGTCGCAATCGACGAGGAGCTTCTCCGCGCGCTTCTCGCGGGGAGCGAGATTCTGAAAGAGGAGCGGCCTCCCGGGGTGGATCCGATGCGGGTTCTCCGATTCGGGGACGAGATCCTGTTTCAGGAGACTTCGGACCGGAAGGAGATCCTCGTGCGGCGGTTCGCCTCGCGCGACGAGGCGTATCGATTCGTTCGCGCGCGCCTCGACGCCTACGACCGCGTCTGGGACGGCTGCGGCTGCAAGATCGACTACTGGGGGTGAGGGGATAGCGTTCGCGGGGCAGGCGCAGCCTGCGTCCAGTCGCCCGGTCGTTTCAACGGCCAAAAGCCACCTCTTGTCTCCAGATCGGCTCTGTGCAAGGATGAACCCGCCTACGCCGCGTGGGAGGCCGATCCATGCGGCATGCATCCCCGCCGGGAGACCGACCGGCTCCATCCGCCGCGCGGAGCGCAGTTCTCGTGTCCCTCGCGGTTTCCGAATCGCCTCCTCCCCCCTACCCGGCGCCTCGACTTCTCGACCAGGTGCGCGAGGCGATCCGCGCCCGGCACTACAGCCGGAGAACGGAGAAGGCGTATGTCGGCTGGATCGAGCGGTTCATCCGCTTCCACCGCATGCGGCATCCGAAGGAGATGGGGGCGGCCGAGGTTGCTGCCTTCCTCTCGCACCTCGCCGTACGTGGGAAGGTGAGCGCGTCGACACAGAACCAGGCCCTCAGCGCGCTCCTCTTCCTCTACCGGCATGTCATCGGCGTCGAGCTCGAGTGGATCGACGGCGTGCTCCGGGCGAAGCGGCCGGTCCGCCTTCCGATCGTCCTCACGCGCGGGGAGGTGGCCGCGATTCTCGGGCGCTTGAGCGGAGTCGATTGGATCATGGCGTCGCTTCTCTACGGGGCCGGGCTCAGGCTCCTCGAGTGCGCGCGCCTTCGGGTCAAGGACGTCGACTTCGCGCGGCGGGAGATCACGGTTCGGGACGGGAAGGGGCGCAAGGACCGGATCACGATGCTCCCGGCGGCGACGATGAAGCCGCTTCAGGCGCACCTGGAGAGGGTCAGGGGACGGCACGAGGCCGACCTGAGAAAGGGCCTCGGCAGCGTCGAGCTGCCTGACGCCCTGGAGCGCAAGTTCCCGAGGGCTCCCTGGGAGTGGGCCTGGCAGTGGGTCTTCCCCGCCACACGGTTCTACATGGACGGGAAGACAGGGCGGCGGAGGAGGCATCACCTCCACGAGTCGGTGCTTCAGCGGGCGGTGCGGGAGGCGGTTCTCCGGTCCGGTATCCCGAAGCGAGCGACCTGTCACATGCTCCGCCACTCCTTCGCGACGCATCTCCTGGAGGACGGGTACGACATTCGGACGATCCAGGAGCTCCTCGGGCACAGCGATGTGGCGACGACGATGATCTACACGCACGTTCTGAACCGGGGTGGACGGGGCGTGCGGAGCCCGTTGGACGGGATGGGATAGGGACGACCCGTGAAGAACCTGCCGGAGAAGTTCGGTGCCCGGAGCGGGGAGATCGGGCTTTTGAGCCTGCCCCGGGTTATCCGGATAAGCGGACGTGGCTCGCGGCCTATCCCGCTGGTATTCCAAGAGTGCGGACCCGTAATCCGTTTCTTTCGAACGCATTACGGCCCCCCTCCCACTTCCCCCGGTTGAGATATGCTGTCCGCTTTCACACGGAGAACTGCTATAGTAGAACTGTCTACTAATAGTTAGACGCTCCACGTGGACCGGTGCTGTGGTGGCGGTTGGAGTAAACGTGATACGACCATCTTATACGACAGGAGGTTCTTGCATATGAAGAAGAAGGTCCGAAACCCAAAGCGCTTGCCCCGCGCGGTAGCTGGCCCCGATTTACCGCGTGCGGAAGCCCTACTCGCGCAGATCCTATTGCACAGCATGGGAAGCAGTGGCCAGCAGAAGAAGGCACTTGCGCTCCGCGCTGCGGGCTTCTCGAACCTCGAGATCGCGAAACTCATGGGCACGACAGCGGCGGTGATCGCCCAGGTTCTTTACGCGGCACGTCAGGGTGGAAAGAAGGGCTCGCGAAAATCCAAGCCTGCCAAGAAGCGAAAGAGCTGAGGGACCCATGGCACCGGAACGAAAGCCAAACGACGAGGCAACCGAGCTTCTTCGCACAATGCTCATCGTACAGCTCGGTCTTGCGGGAATCGGGCAGCGCGAGATTCGTGCGGTGGCGGGCTGTGACATGAATCGCGTTACCAAGACGCTCCAGGCACTGAAGCTCAAGCGTGGCACGCAGAGAGTCACGCGAAAGGCTCGCGCGCGCCGGAGTGAATAGGCGTGAGCGCACACGTTCCCACTTCAGGATAGGCGGACACGACCATGGCGCGGCTTGACCAAGCGCTTCTGAGCAAGGTCGCCAAGCGGCTCAGAAAGGAGCCGCAGTACATCAGGGAGCAGGTAAGCCGGCGGGCCAGCCGCGAGGGCGTCGCATCCCCAGCAGCACTCGTGATGTGGGCGCGCGACCTTGGTATCGGAGTGGCATCCGCAGTCAACAGACTACCCGCTCACATGCAGCAGCAACTTGCTGTGCCGCGCGTAGTGCCACCCGCTGTTCCCGGTCGACGGC
>JBDRFQ010000092.1:0-4812 GCA_043818685.1 Candidatus Eiseniibacteriota bacterium | reverse complement strand
AACTCGATCCGGTCGAACATCCGCGAGCTGGAAGGATCTCTGGTGCGCCTCCTCGCCTTCTCCTCCCTCACCGGGCAGGACGTGACGATCGACATGGCGCGCGAGATCCTCAAGGACTTCCTCGCCCGCCGCGCGAAGAACGCGACGGTCGAGTCGATTCAGAAGGTCGTGGCGAACCACTACTCCGTCACGGTCGAGGCGCTTCTCTCGCAGAAGAGAACTGCGTCCCTCGCGCTCGCCCGCCAGGTGGCCATGTACATTTGCCGCGAGCTCACCGGGCTCTCCCTCTCCCAGATCGGCGCCCGTTTCGGAGGGCGGGATCACACCACGGTTATCCACGCGTGCCACAAGATCGACAACCTCCTGAACGCGGACGACGACTTCCGCGCCCGCGTCGACCGCGTGGTCGACGAGATCGCCGCCTGAACGGACCGCGGATCCGCGGCGGCGGCGGTCGCCGCGGCACTTCCGCGCGTCCCGGCCGAACGCCGGCGGTCGATCGCCTCCCGGATCCTCGGGATATCCCGTGGAGAAGATCGCGGTCCGTTGTGGATCGGTCTCCCGATTCGCGCCCCGCGCGGAGCCTTCGCCGATCGCCCGGGGATAACCGCGCCGCTCGGGCCGATCGCTTCACAGCGCCTGTGGAGAGAGCGCCCGCCGGATCTTCAAGGACAGAACGAGATGGACCGGCAGATCGCGTCCGTCCACATGTCCAGGGCCCCTACTACTACTACTGAAAGAAAGAAAGGTAGAAGAAGGAACCGGAACAAGAAGGCGCAGATCTCTCCCCGGGACCGATTTCCGCGAAGGAGAGACCTTCCACCGGAAAAGCCCCCGGGCCGACGGCCTATCTTGTTGTTAGTAAATAGATTAAGCGCGATTCCCGCCCAGGCTTTTCCCTTGCCGCATCTCCCCTCTTTCCCCTATACTGCGGCTTGAATGGGGGTGTGTGCCCCGCACGGGCAGGATCTCTCCCTCTCGAGGAGGACATTCATGGAATTCGTGATCGACAAGGCGGACCTTTCGAGAACTCTGGACCTGGTTCTTCACATTGTTCCGCCCAAGACGACCCTCCCCGTGCTCTCCAATCTCCTGGTCGACGTGAAACCGGAAGCGATCACGGTCGTCTCGACGGACCTCGACACGTCGGTAACCACGACGGTTCCCGCGAACGTCGCCTCGCCGGGCGTGATCACCGTTCCGGCGAGACGGCTCGGAGAGATCGTGCGCCTCCTTCCGGACGCGCCGATCTCGATCCGCCTGGAGGAGGAAACGAAGGTACGAATCGAGTGCGGCGAGACCCGCTACGCGATCATGGGAATCGCCGAGGAGGAGTTTCCGAAGATCCCGGCGATCCAATCGAAAGAGAAGATCACCCTCCCCGCGACGACCCTCCGCCGGATGATCGGGAAGACCGCGTTCGCCGTGTCGAAGGACGAGACCCGGCCTGCCCTGAACGGAATCTTCTGGAGGATCGAGCCGCTCCGCATGGAGATGGTGGCGACGGACGGCTACCGCCTCGCGAAGATCGAGAAGACGGGCAAGTTCCCGGTGAAGGGGAGAAAGGAGTTTCTCGTTTCTCCGAAGGCTCTCGCGCAGATGGTTCATCTCTTCGGCGATTCCCAGGACGCGGGGGTGGAGATCACGGTGGACAACAACTACCTGGTCTTTTCTTTCGGTGGCACCGTGGTGTACTCGCGGCTTCTCGAGGGGCCGTTCCCTCGGTACGAACAGGTGATTCCGAAGAACAACACGAAGATCGCGATCGTCGAGAGGGCGGGCGCGGTGGTGGCGTGCCGGCGCGTCGCGATTCTGTCGGACACGCTGACGCACCAGGTTCAGGTCACGATCGACAAAGAATCGATGGTGTTCCGCTCGAACACTCCCGATCTGGGCGAGGCGACGGACCATGTCGCTGTGGAATACGGCGACGACAAGATGGACATCGGGTACAACGCGACCTACCTCACCGACATCCTGAAGAACATCGACGGCGAGAAGGTGATGGTGCGTCTCGACACGCCGATCAAAGCGGCGCTCTTCGAGCCCGTCGAACAGGAGAAGGATGAGAACTACTTCTGCCTGCTCATGCCCCTCCGCTTGGCGGAGTAACCAGGCCCGGGGCTGGATCGGGAGGTGACGCTCGAAACACTGCGGCTCGTCGACTTCCGGAACTTTCGAGAGATCGAGATCGGCTTTCTGGGGCGCTCGGCCGCCGTCTGGGGCCCCAACGGGATGGGAAAGACCAACCTTCTCGAGGCGATCTTCGTTCTCGGGGCGACGCGATCGCATCGGACGCGCAGGGACTCGGAGCTGATCCGTTTCGGAGCGCACGGCTTCGCGGTGAGCGGCGAGTTTCGGGGGAAGGAGGGGACGCGGACGGCGCTTGCGGTTTCGTTCGAAGAAGGGGTCGGGAAGAGAGGGAGCGTCGATCGCAAGGAGGTGGAGAGGCTCAGTTCCATCGTCGGGCGCTGCGGCGTCGTTTTCGTCGCCCCCGAGGATGTCGAAATCACGAGGGGCGAGCCGTACGGGCGCCGGCAGTACATCGACCTCACGCTCTGCAGCCTGAGCCCGCGCTACCTCCGTTCGCTGCAGGAGTACAACCGCGTGCACCGACAGCGGGGACGGCTCCTGCGCGACGGTTTCGGCGGCGGCGCGGCCCATCTGGAAACGTGGGACCGCCAGCTCGCCGCGTGGGCCCTTCCCATCTTCATGATGCGGCGCGAGGCGATCGAGGAGATCGGTCCGATCGCGGAGGGTGTCTACGGAGAGCTCGGGGGAGGAGAGGAGCTCGCGGTGGTTTACGCGCCGGGGGCCGGGGAGGAGGAGATGCGTTCGGAGGAGCGGTTCCTCGCGCGGCTTCGGGCGTCCCGCGGATCGGATCTTCGAACGGGACGGACATCGGTCGGCCCGCACCGGGACGACCTCACGATCCTCCTGGACGGAAAGCCGATGCGCGCGTTCGGATCGCGGGGCCAGCACCGGAGCGCGGTGCTCGCCCTGAAGATCGCGGCGGGCCGCCTCATGGAGGCGCGGATGGGAGAGCCTCCGCTTCTCCTTCTCGACGACGTGTTCACGGAGCTCGACGAACGGCGGAGCGCCGCCCTCGCGGAGCGCCTCGTCGGGGAGGGACAGGTGTTCGCCACCGGGACGGACCGGGAAGCCCTCTCGCGGCACGTCCCCGACGCCGAACGTTTTGCCCTGGAGGAGGGAGGGGTGCTCGTTCGTGAGGGGTAAGTGGACGACCATCGGGGAGGTTCTCAGCTCGCTCCTCGAGCGACGGGGACTGAGGGAGGGGATCCGGAGGCACACGGCGCTCCTCGGCTGGGAAGAGACGGTCGGAACGAAGATCGCGGAGCGCGCCTGGCCCCTCGAGGTGCGCGGAAAGACGCTCTTCGTGGGGGTCAACGGATCCGCGTGGATCCACGAGCTTCTCTTTCTCAAGGCGGACATTCTGCGCAAGCTGAACGAGAAGGCGGGGGGCGGCACGGAGGCGATCGAGGAGATCATCTTCGTGGCGGACGACGAGCGGCGGACGTGGGGCGTGCCGAGGACGGGAAGAAGACAACGCAATGGAAGAGACGAAGCCGAGAAACCGTAAGGCGGGCAACCAGGGGGTCGACTCCGGGGGCTACGACGCGGACAAGATCACGGTGCTCAAGGGGCTCGATGCCGTGCGGCTCAGGCCGGCGATGTACGTCGGGAGCACCGGCGAGCGCGGGCTCCATCACCTCGTGTACGAGGTCGTGGACAACTCGATCGACGAAGCCCTGGGGGGCTTCTGCGATTCGGTCGAGGTGACGATCCACGAGGACAACTCCGTGACGGTGGTCGACAACGGGCGCGGGATCCCGGTGGACGAGCACCCGACGGAGAAGAGGCCCGCGGCCGAGGTCGTCATGACGATGCTCCACGCGGGCGGCAAGTTCGACTCGCGGAGCTACAAGGTCTCCGGCGGCCTCCACGGCGTGGGCGTCTCGGTCGTCAACGCGCTTTCCGAGTGGTTCCACCTCGAGATCTACCGCGACGGGAAGATCTACCGGCAGACGTACGCCCGGGGGAAGGCGACCTCTGGGCTCGAGGTCGTCGGGGAGAGCGACCGGACGGGGACCAAGGGGACCTTCCTCCCCGACCGCCTGGTCTTCGAGAGCATCGTGTTCGACTACGGAATCCTCGCCCCGCGGATGCGAGAGCTGGCGTTTCTGAACAAGGGGCTCCGCATCCAGATCACCGACCAGCGGGGCGAGGGAAAGGAAGACGTCTACTGCTACGAGGGCGGCCTGATCGAATACGTGAAGATGCTGAACCGGAACAAGGAGGTTCTGCACGAGCCGCTCTACGTGAGCAAGGAAAGAGAAAGCACCACGGTCGAGGTCGCGATCCAGTACAACACCACCTATCAGGAGAACGTTTACTCGTACGCCAACTCGATCAACACGATCGAGGGGGGGACGCACCTCAGCGGGTTCCGCACCGCGCTCACGCGATCGCTGAACACGCACGCCCAGAAGCAAGGGATGATCAAGGGGAACGCGGGGCCGCTCAGCGGAGAGGACGTGCGCGAGGGGCTCACCGCGGTGGTGAACGTGAAGCTGCTCGGCCCGCAGTTCGAGGGGCAGACGAAGACGAAGCTCGGCAACAGCGAGTTGCGCGGGATCGTCGAATCGGTCGTCGGGGAGTGGCTTTCCGAGTATCTCGAGATGAACCCGCCGGTGGCGAAGCGGATCCTCGAGAAGTCGATCTCGGCGTCCCGGGCGCGCGAGGCGGCGCGTAAGGCGAGGGAACTGACGCGCCGAAAGAGCGCGCTCGAGA
>JBDRFQ010000091.1:0-12252 GCA_043818685.1 Candidatus Eiseniibacteriota bacterium | reverse complement strand
GTTCTGCAGGTTGACGGCCTCGAAGCCGATCGTTCCGGCCAGGACCCGACCTGTTCGCGGGATCGGCACCACCACGTGACCACCGCCCCCCCAGCCCGGATCGCTGTACTCCTCCGCATCGTCGCCGTTCGGCTGCAAGCGGAGCCCATAGAAGCCGACCTTTCCCCCCGCGAGAGCATCGGAGAAGGAAAGACCCAGAAGTAGAGCGAGCAGGAAGGCAAGAGCGTCACTCCTCGAGAAAGGGACCGGGCCGATGTTCTTCACGATTCTCTCCTTGTCCTTGTCCGTGACCGTCCGACGATCAGTCGATCGACCGGATGAACTCGAACAGCAGCACGCCGCCGGCCACTCCCAGAATCGCCGTTCCCGGGTAGGATCCCGCCTTCAGGTCCGCGGTTTTCTTTTCGTCCGCCGCTTCTTCTTCGGCGCCGTTTCAATCGACTTCTTCTGAAGATCGACCAGCCTCTTCTGCACCCTCTCGAAAAGGGTCCCCTCCGGCCGCTTCCCGTCCTCTCCCCGCGCGCCCGCCTCGATCCCCGTGAGGATCTCGATCCCCTCCTCGACCCGTTTGACGGGGTAGACGTGGAACTTCCCCGCCTTGACGGCGTCCAGCACCGCCTCTTCCAGCATCAGGTCCTGCACGTTCGATTCGGGGATGAGCACCCCCTGCTTGCCGGTGAGACCGCGCTCCGCGCACGTTCGGAAGAAGCCCTCGATCTTCTCGTTCACCCCTCCGATCGCCTGGATGTCCCCCTTCTGGTTCACCGATCCGGTGACGGCGACGTCCTGCCGGAGCGGAACCTCCGCGAGAGCGGAGAGGATCGCGTAAAGCTCGGTCGACGACGCACTGTCGCCGTCCACCCCCCCGTACGACTGCTCGAAACAAACGCTCGCGCTGAGCGAGAGGGGGACGTCGCGCGCGAACTGCTCGCGGAGGTACCCGCTCAGAATGAGGACTCCCTTGTCGTGGGTGCTCCCCGAGAGCTTTGCCTCGCGCTCCACGTTGATGATCCCCGCCTTCCCCGCGCCGACGGTGGCGGTGATCCGGCTCGGAACCCCGAAGCGGTGCTCGCCGTGAGCGTAGACGGCGAGCCCGTTCACTTGTCCCGTGCGGGTGCCGTCCGTGTCGATGAGGAGGATCCCGTCCTTCAGACGATCGCGGACCTTCTGCTCGAGCAGCGAGATCCGTTCCCTCCGCGCGTCGAGCGCTTTCTTCACCGAGCCGTCGCCGACCTTTTCCTCCTCCGACCGGCGCGCCCAATAGTCCGCCTCGCGGATCACGTCCGCGATCTCCCCAAAGCGGCTCGTGATCCGGTTTCTCCGACCGGCGCGGCGCACGCCGTGCTCGATCACCCGGGCGACCGCTTCGCAAGTGAAGGGCTTCAGGTCCTCCCTCTCGGCGAGAAACGCGACGAACGACGCGTACTGCTCGACCGCTTCCCCAGTCAGGGAGATCTCGTTGTCGAAGTCGGCCCGGATCTTGAAGATCTTCGCGAAGTCCTCGTCGTAGGAGTGAAGGAGGAAGTAGAGGTAGGGCGGGCCGATCAGGATCACCTTCACGTCGAGATTGATCGGCTCGGGCTTCAGGCTGACGGTCGAGAGCTGAAGGAGCCCCTCGATCCCCTGGATCACCAGCTCGCGGTAGGTGAGAACCCGCTTCAGCGTTTTCCAGAGTCCCGGCTCGGAGAGGGCGTCGAGCGCGTTCAGCACGAGATACCCGCCGTCTGCCTGCAGCATCGACCCGGCCTTGATCTTGGTGAAGTCGGTCACCGCCTGTCCCCAGCGCGTCACCGTCCGCTCGATCGTGCCGAACACGTTGTTGTACGTCGGATTCGTCTCCATGATCACCGGACACGCGCTCGTCTTCGAGTTGTCCAGGATGATGTTCACCCGATAGGGAAGATACGGGTCGGTCGGCTCAGCCATCCGCATGGGGTCGGGCGTTCCCTCCCCTCCCGCGGCCTTCAGCCGGTCGAGGTTCGAGAGAACATGCTCCTTGAGGTTGTCCAGGTACTCGATGATCCGCGCGTTTTCCCCGTAGGCCTGCCTGAGGTCGTCGATGAGGTCGTCGATGAGCCCGTCGACCGCGCTTCGCTCGAGCCCCTCGAGCTTCTCCATCATCTCGGCGTTCAGGTGCCGGGACTCCTTCATCACCTCGCGCATCCGCTTGCGGAACCGGCCGTCCTTCTCGGCGAGATCCTCGAGGGTGGTCCCCTCCCCCAGCTCGATCTGACCCGACTCGACGAGGACGGCGAGCTGCTCGTACGGGAACGCCTTCTCGCCCACGGGGATGAGGATATCCGGCCTCGTCACCGGACCGACCCGAACCTGGCTGAGGATGAAGCCGTTCTTTTTCAGCTCTTCCTCGAATCTGTGAAACAGCTCCTTCTGCCGCTTGAGGTAGGACTCGGCGAGCGCCTCCTTTCTCTCGACGAAGGAACCGCTCTCGAGCGCCGCGGGGAGCTCCTTCTGGAGAACCTGAACGAGGCGGTCCGTCTGCCGGGCGAATCGATTCCCGCCGCCCTGCGCGAAGGTCAGCAACACCGGGTTGTATGGATTCTTGAAGTTGTAAACGTAGCAGAAGTCGCGGGGCCCGGCGCAGCGCGGATGGATCGTCTCGAGGACCTTCTTCACCGTGCTCGTCTTGCCGGTTCCGGAGACGCCGCTCACATAGATGTTGTAGCCCGGCGAGAAGAGGTCGACGCCCAAGCGGAGCGCCTGGATCGCGCGGTCCTGCCCCATGATGTCCTGGAGCGGCGCCACCCGGGACGTGTCCGCGAAGCCGAGCCGCGAGGGGTCGCACCTCCACGTGAGCTCGCCCGCGTCCAAGCCCCGCCTCGCGGCCGAGCGTTTCAGTCCGGCGGCGTCCCCGATCTGGGCCGCTCCGGGCCCCTTCCGGCCGGAAGGCCTCTTCGTCGCCGATCGTCCCTTTCCCCGCGCGGCGCCCCGGTCCGACCGGCCGCCCTTCTTCTTGTCAGGTGCCATCCCTTTCGGTTCCCTTTCGCTTCGCGACGGCGGATGCGCGATCCGCACACAGCGCTTTCTTCGCCCTTCTTCGCGAGACTCTCGCGCAAGAACTCCTCCGATCTTCTCAAGCTAACCGAGGGAGCGCCCCCGCGTCCAGGGGAGAGTCGAGCCAGGTGCGCCCGAGCACGGGCTGTCGACGTGGGCGCCGGATCTCTTTGACACGCTCTTTCCGCCGCGCTACATTCCGGTCGTCACACCGCTCCGCGCGGGTCGGGCGGCCCGCAGAGAGGAGGAGAATCGTGTCCCAGATCGTCGATCGGATGGTTCGCGCGGCGAAGCTCGATGCCCAGCTCTACGAGGAAGTGGAACAGGACACCAAAGCTCTCGGACCGGCCACGATCGTCGTCGTTCTCTCCGGTCTCGCGGCGGGCGTGGGGATGATCTCGGCGCAGGGTCTCGGCGGTCTTCTTGCCGGCACGGTCGTCGCGCTGGCCAGCTGGTACGTATGGGCGTATCTCGTCTACCTCATCGGCACGCGCGTCCTGCCGACCCCCGAGACGAAAGCCGACCCCGGCGAGCTTCTACGCACGCTCGGTTTCGCGAGCGCTCCCGGCGTGATCCGCGTGCTCATGATCGTGCCCTTCCTTCGCTCGTTCGTCTTCTTCGTTTCGTCCGTTTGGATGCTCGCCACGACCGTCCTCGCCGTGCGCCAGGCTCTCGACTACAAGAGCACGGCGCGCGCGGTTCTCGTCTGCGCGATCGGATGGCTAGTGCAGGTCGTCCTGCTCTGGCTCCTGCACACGATCATGAGATAGCACACGGGAATCCCGAGGAGACCCCCGCGGCGCCGATCCGTTTGTCGGTCGGTCCCGGGCTGCGGGGCGCGGGATGATCAGGAGGACCGCTCATGTTCCGCACCATGCGAGCCGGATCGAGACGTTCTTCCGTTCCACCCCTTCTTCTCTTCCTCCTGCTCGCATTCGCCGCCTCGAACGCCGCTCCGACCGCGTGGACCCGGGGTGTCGTCGCGTCGGACCACGAGATCGCCTCCCGAGCGGGACTCGAGATGCTCGAGAAGGGCGGGAACGCGGTCGACGCTGCGGTCGCGACCGCCTTCGCCCTTTCGGTGGTGCGGCCGTACGCGAGCGGGATCGGAGGCGGAGGCTTCCTCGTCGTCTACCTCGCCGACGGGGAGGGCGGCCGGTCGATCGCAATCGACTACCGCGAGCGGGCCCCGCGCGCCGTGGGCCCTAATTTCTACGAAGGCCTCGAGGACACGCTTGCCTGCCGCTTCGGCGGGCGGTCCGTGGGGGTACCGGGCGCGGTGGCGGGGCTCCTCCATGCGCTCGAGCGGTACGGGACCCTCGACCGGGCGACGGTGCTTGCCCCAGCGATCCGCGCCGCCGAAGAAGGTTTTCTCGCCGACCGGCACTACGTCCTCTCGGCGCGGGAGATGATCCCGGTTCTCGAGAGCCTCCCCTTGCTCCGCGAGCGGAGCCCGTTCACGTGGAGCCGCTTCCTCGGAGAAGGGAAGATCGCCGAGGGGAACCGGATCCTCCTCCCCGAACAGGCGGACGCGCTCCGGCTGATCGCGGAGCGTGGAACGCACGCTTTCTATGGCGGGCCGATCGGGGAGGCGGTCGTGCAGGCGGCGGAGGCCTCCGGAGGCGTCCTCGCCGGCGAGGACCTCGAGAGCTTCGCGGTGAAGGAAAGAACGCCGCTCGAGGGGGAGTTCCGGGGAAAGAGAATCCTCGGCATGCCGCCCCCCTCGAGCGGGGGGATCGCCCTCCTCCAGATTCTCGGTATCTTCGACCGCCTGACCGGCGGGGAGGAGCCTCCCGCCCGGAACAGCCCCGCGTACGTCCACCTTCTCGTCGAGGCGATGAAGCACGCGTTCGCGGACCGGGCGGAGTGGCCGGGGGACCCGGCGTTCGTCGAGGTTCCCGTGGAGAGACTCCTCTCCGGCGGCTATCTCGACGAGCGTGCCGCCTCGGTCCAGCGAGCCAGGGCGCTCGGGCCTGACGCGTACGGCACGAAGGCGCCGCCGCCGGATGACCGCGGAACGAGCCATTTCGGCGCCGTCGATCGCTTCGGGAACGCGGCGGCCGGCACCGAATCGATCAACTACTCCTTCGGTTCTCTCGTCGCCGTCCCGGAGTACGGCTTCGTTCTCAACAACACGATGGACGACTTCCTCACCCGCCGCGGCACGGCGAACCTCTTCGGGCTCCTCCAGTCCGAGCGGAACCTCCCCGCGCCGGGAAAGATCCCTCTCTCGAGCATGTCGCCCACGATCGTCCTCGACGACGAGGGGGTTCTCGCGGTGGCCGGGGGCTCGGGCGGGCCGCGCATCATCAGCGGGACCGCGGAGGTCCTCCTCGGCGTCGTCCTCTTCGATCAGGACGCTGAGGAAGCGGTCGCCGCGCCGCGCTTCCACCATCAGTGGATGCCGAACAAGCTCCTCCTCGAGCCCGGGTTCGGGCGCGAGATCCAGATGGCGCTTTTCGGGATGGGGCACTCGCTCGAGCGAACCGACGCGGTCGCCGCGGTCCCCCTCATCCGGAGGAGCGCGGCCGGCTATCAGGCCTCATCCGATCCGCGCAAGGGGGGCGCCCCCGCGGGGTACTAGATTCGGTGCCGGGCTACGCAATTCACTCATGGCTGCGGTGCCGGGCTACGTGATCCACTCTTACGGTGTCGTGAATCACATGGCCAGGCACCGAATAGCGAACGCGGCGGCCGCTGGGACCGCCGCGTGTTTGTTTACGACTCAATGAATCTACTTCACGTTCTTTGCCGCCCACTCCATGCTCACCGACTTCGGCCGCGTGATCGCCGTGCCGACCGCGCGGTTCCAGATGAGCTGGGCGAGCATCCCCATCGCGCGCGAGACGCTGAAGAGAACCGTGTAGTACTCGAATTCGGTCATGTCGTAGTGGTAGAGAAGCGCCCCAGACCCGGCGTCCACGTTCGGGTAGAAGTTGGCGATCGGGGATTTCCCTTCCTTCACCCTCTCCTCCGAGAACTTCTCCAGGACCTTCGGCACCACGTTGAACACGCGGTCGACCGTGAGGAAGACCGGATCCTCGGGAATGTACTTCTTCCCGAAACGATTGAAGCCGATGAAGCGTGGATCGGTCACCCGTAGAACGGCGTGCCCGTAGCCCGGAATCACCTGCCCCGAGCGGAGCGTCTTGAACGCGTACGCCTCGATCTCCTCCTCGTTCGGAACGCCGCGGAAGAGCTCGATCGTGTCGAGGACCCAGCGGAGGCACTCCTGGTTCGCCAGCCCGTGGAGCGGGCCGGCGAGGCCGTTCAGGCCGGCCGACACGGAGTAGTACGGATCGGAGAGCGCCGATCCCACGGTGTGGCACGTGTTGGCGCTGACGTTCCCCCCCTCGTGATCGCAGTGGAAGTGCAGGTAGAGGCGCATCAGCTCGGCGAACTGCCCGTGCGGGTCGGGGATGCCCAGCATGTTGGCGAAGTTGCCGCCGCAGTCGAGCCCGGGGGTCCAGCCGATGTAGTCCCCCTTCTTGTAGCGGAGCCGGTAGACCGCGGCGGCGAGCATCGGGATCTTGGCGAGGAGGTTGAGCGAGTCGTCGAGAGTCGCCTTCCAGTAGTCCTCCTTGCGCATCCCCTTGTCGTACATCCTACGAAAAGTGCTCTCCCTCTGCATGACGAGGACACCGGTGTCCAGCATGCACATCGGATGGCTGTCCTCGGGCATCGCCTCGAGCACGCTGTAAACGTATCCGGGAAGCCAGGCGCGCTTGTCGATCTCTGCGCGGAACGCGCGGATCAGGTCGCTCTCGCGGTCGTGCAGCTCCCCGGTGAGAAGGAGGACGAAGGTCTGCTCCGGCCAGAGATCCATGATGTCGAGGAGGAAGTGGCCCCGGATGAAGAGTCCCTTGTTCGGATCCACGACCGAGGTGTCGCAGATCATCCCCTTCACGCCGCGCATCCCCCCGAAGGCCTGGGCCAGGGTGACCTCGCTGATCACCGTCTTCCCCTTCTCCTTGAGGAGCTTGGCCCGCTCCTCGCGCCACTTCGGGACCAGCTCGTCCAGTCTCTCCTGCAGAGTCCCCATACTCATCCCCCTTGTAGCGGGCGGCATTCGCGCCGATTTCACCGCTTGAAGACACCGATTCCGGCAGGGCGCCCTCTCATCGGTAACACCAGATCGGACAGAAGGTTGCGATGAGCCCCTGCCCGCGAGGGCCAGCTCGACTCCAACTTGAACAATCTCAAACGCTTCGGAGTTTTGTCAAGCGGTTTTCGGTATTGGGCGGCCGTTTCACCGCGGGACCCTGACCTCGACCCCCCGCATCCGCTCCTCGCCGAAGCGGCCGCGGAGGACTGTCGCTGCCGGCACGGCCGTCCATAAACTCCTCACCGCTTCCCCCCTCTCCGGCCGAGGGGGAACGGACCCCGCGAAAAGCCTTGCGGAGAGGAGCCTCCCGCCGTATCTTTCACCTTTGTTTCCCGTCGGGCCTGAGGCGCCCGCACTCGATTCGGCCTCCACACGAAACCGGCTCCTTCACCCCAGCGACCCAGGAGACCGAGGCCGCCCGGGCACGGGCGCGCGGGGGAGTCGGACTGCGAGAAGAGGATATGGTCGCGGACATCGACCGGATACGCAACATCGGGATCAGCGCCCACATCGACTCGGGGAAGACCACCCTAACCGAGCGGGTCCTCTACTACACCAAGCGCATCCACGAGATGCATGAGGTGAACGGCAGGGACGGCGTGGGCGCAACGATGGACTCGATGGACCTGGAGAGGGAGCGCGGGATCACGATCCAGGCGGCGGCGACCTGTGTCCAATGGGAGCGCCGCCACATCAACATCATCGCCCCGCCGGGGCACGTCGACTTCACGATCGAGGTCGAGCGCGCCCTCCGCGTTCTCGACGGCGCTGTCCTCGTTCTCTGTGCCGTCGCCGGCGTCCAGTCCCAGTCGATCACGGTGGACCGCCAGATGCGGCGCTACGGCGTGCCGCGCATCGCCTTCATCAACAAGTGCGACCGGTCGGGGGCGAACCCGAAGCGCGTTGCGGAGCAGCTCCGGTCGAAGCTCGGGCACAACGCTGTCCTTCTCCAGCTTCCGATCGGGCTCGAGGCGGACCACCGCGGGCTAATCGATCTCGTCACGATGAAGGCGTGTTCCTTCGACGGGGATCACGGCGAGATCGTCCGCGAGGAGGAGGTTCCCCCGGAGCTCCGCGCGGAGGCGGAGGAGGCGCGCGAGAGGATGCTCGACGACGTCTCGCATTATTCCGAGGAGCTGATGGTCGCCGTGCTCGAGAATCGCGTCGAGGAAGGCCTCATCCACGAGGCGATCCGCCGCGGAACGCTCGCGATGGAGATGACCCCCGTGCTTCTCGGGTCCGCCTACAAGAACAAAGGGGTCCAGAAGCTCCTCGACGC
The DNA here is from genome assembly GCA_043818685.1 of Candidatus Eiseniibacteriota bacterium. Taxonomy (GTDB): domain Bacteria; phylum Orphanbacterota; class Orphanbacteria; order Orphanbacterales; family Orphanbacteraceae; genus VGIW01. The sequence continues at coordinate 3,856 of JBDRFQ010000091.1, read as the reverse complement.
GGTGGTCCACTACCTTCCCGCCCCCACCGACATCCGGAACGAGGCCCTCTCACTCGAGTTCGCGGGCGAGCGGATCTCTCTCTCCAACGCGCGCGAGGACCCCTTTCTCGCCCTGGCGTTCAAGCTCGAGGACCGGTCGTACGGACAGCTCACCTACATCCGCATCTACCAGGGCGTCGTCCAGAAGGGCGGGTCGGTCTTCAACACGCGCACGAACAGGAAGGTCCGCATCGGGCGGATCGCGCGCATGCACGCCGACGAGATGGAGGACATCGGCGCGGGAGAAGCGGGGGACATCGTCGCCCCTCTTCGGGGTGGACTGCGCCTCCGGAGACACCTTCGCCGCCGACGGGTACCGGTACAGCCTGCTTCCGATGCACGTCCCGGATCCGGTCGTCTCCCTCGCCGTGAAGCCGAAGAACCGCGACTCTCTCGACCGGCTCGCGCGGGCGCTCCTCCGCTTCACGCGGGAGGACCCCACCTTCCGGACGCTGGTCGACGAGGAGAGCGGGGAGACCGTGATCTCGGGAATGGGCGAGCTGCATCTCGATGTCTATCTGGAGAGGATGCGGCGCGAGTACCAGGCCGACGTCGAGGTCGGGCGGCCGCAGGTCGCCTACCGCGAGACGATCACCGCCAAGGCGGAGTTCGACTACACGCACAAGAAGCAGACCGGCGGCGCCGGCCAGTACGGAAGGATTCAGGGATCGATCGAGCCGCTCCCCGGGACGGAGTTCGAGTTCGTCAGCGCGGTCCGGGGCGGAAGCATCCCCGTGGAGTTCATCCCCGCGTGCGAGAAGGGATTCCGGGCGGAGACCGCCGAGGGGCGCCTCGTCGGCTTCCCGGTCACCGGGATCCGCGTGACCCTCACCGACGGGGCCCATCACAGCGTCGACTCCTCCGACATGGCGTTTCAGGCCGCCGCGCGCGGGGCGTTTCGCGAGGCATACCCGCGCGCGAAGCCGATCCTCCTGGAACCGATCATGAACGTCTCCCTCGAGGGCCCCGCCGAGTTCCAGGGGGAGATGCTGCGCACCGTCCTTCAGCGCCGCGGCATCATCATCGGCACGACCGACGAGAACGAGTTCGTCCGGATCGACGCCGAGGTCCCGCTTGCGGAGATGTTCGGCTACGTGACCTCCCTCCGGTCTGCCACCCAGGGGAAGGCGGAGTTCACGATGGAGTTCGCCCGCTACGCGCCGGTCCCGAGAGAGATCGCCGAGGTCCGCATCGAGGAGCTTCGGAAGAGGAAGGAAGGATGACGGATGTACCGTAAGGACGTGAACGAACGGAGCCCCTTGAGGATCTTCGAGCGGTCGATTCACGGCGGGCTGGGGCGGGGGAACCTCGGGGTCGTCATCTCGCGGGCGGGCGTCGGGAAGACCGCCTTTCTGGTCGACATCGCCCTCGACGAGCTCCTCCGCGAGCGCAAGGTCCTCCACGTGGCGATCGGCCACGCGGTCGAGCACGCGCGGCGCTTCTACGACGAGACGTTCGAGGAGCTGGCGCGAACCAGCGACCTGGTCGGGGCGACCGGCGTGCGGGTTTCCGTCGAGAAGAACCGCCACATCCACTCCTATCAGCCGGGGACCTTCACCGCGGCGAAGCTCTGCGCCGAGGCGAGGTTCCTCCGGGACCACGCGGACTTCGAGCCGGAGATGCTCGTTGTGGACAACTTCCCCTTCGCCGCCGCCGAGGAGCAGGATCTCGCGGCGATCCACACGCTCGCCGGTGAACTGAACGCTGAGGTTTGGTTCTCCGCCCTCTCCCACCGGGACACCCCGACGCGCACCGCCGGCTATCCGGATCCGCTCGTCCGGTTCGATCGCTTCCTCAGCGTGAAGGTCTTCCTCGAGCCGGTGGGGGAGTCGGTCCGTCTGCGAATCCTCAAGGACCACGAGAACCCCGACGTGAGCGAGCTGACCATCGAGCTCGACCCGCGCACCCTTCTGCTCAAGGAGACCCGGCGCTAGCCCGTACAGGCGAACAGCCGCTCCCGCAACCTATTGACAACTCGGGAGAAACGTGGTTAAGTTGAGGTGGTCCCCCTGGTGTGTTTCATCGTCCCGCTGGGGGTGAGCGGGTGGCACGCCTTGCGAAAACTCCGCGCCGAACCGGGACGCCCTCGGGCGCCTCGTTCCCGGGCCATCTTTTGCCTGTCGCCGCGCTCCTCGCGGTCTTGCTCGTCCCTCTCGGCGCGCGGGCCGGCGCCGACGAGGTTCTTCTCTTCCTCGAGGTCTCCGGCATCGAGGATCTCTGGAGCTTCGTGGATCGATGGGAGAAGGAAGGGGCGCGCTTCCCGCACGTCTATCCCCCCGGGGCCCTCATCGGAGAGGTCCCCCCCGCGATCGAACGGCCGATCCTCGAGGATCCCCGCGTCAGGGAGATGCACCGGAGACCCGGGGTCCGCCCGCGAGCGAAGAGCGACGATCCCCGGACGATCCTCTTCGATTCCTGGCGTGATGCGGTCGCGGCGGAGGATCTCCCCGTCCTGACGCAGGCGAGGACCGAGTTCCGGTCTCTCGCCGTTCCCCCCCCATCCCTCGAGAAGTGGTCGCCGCCGATCCCGGACATCGGAACGAAGGTCTATGGCCGGGCGTTCGGCGCGAACTACATCCAGACGTCCGAGTGGATGCTCGGCAAGGTCGCCGTTGGCGTCATCCTCCCCGACTGCCCGCGCTTCTCCTACTCCCCGTCCGAGGTCGCTTCCGTGGTCGAGGCGGTGCGGGCGGCCATGGATTTCTGGGCGTCCAGGGTGAACGTCCTCCCGGGCGTCCGTTTCGTCTACGAGGTGCACCACGGGATCTCGACGGCGGAGGACTTCGCGAACAATCCGCCGAGGATCGACGAGGAGACCTGGATCCCCGAGATCATGGGGTCTCTCGGATACACCCTCCGGATCGACGGGACGGCGGCGGGCTCCGTCTACGAGTTCGTCGACTCCCTCCGGACCCGCTATCGGACCGAGTGGGGGATCTGCATGTTCATCCCCAAGGTCCCCGGCTTCCGGGCGAGCTACACCTCCTACTCGCACCTCGGCGGACCGCTGCTCGTCTCCCCGGCGGGGATTCAGAAGGACAGCGGCCGGCTCGTGGCGGGCTCCGTGTGGCTCCCCCACGTGCTCATGCACGAGACCGGGCACCTCTTCTGGGCGCTCGACGAGTCGTGCGAGAGCGGCTCCTGCGTGCCGTGCCACGTCGGTTCCGGCTATCTTCACGTCCGCAACGCGAACAGCATGAACCGGGACTACTGGTGCGACGACCATCACGCGGATTGCTGCATGGATGTTCCGGCGCCGTTCGTCTGCAAGTACACGCTCGGGCAGATGGGCGTTCACGACATCGACGAGGACCTCATCCCGGACGTTCTCGACACGCACCCGTACGTCGCCGTCGACCCTCTCCCCGACACGATCACGACGATCGAGCCGCTGATCACGGGCCTCGCCGCGGAGATCCCGATGGTAAACCGCGCGATCCACTCGGGCGTGGGGGCGCACGAGTCCGAGCAGACGGTCTTTCCACGGAACGACATCACGTTCAACTCGATCGAGCACGTGATCTACCGGGTCGACGGGATCGTGGACGAGGAGGGGCAGGACCTCTGGATGTACGCGGACCCGCCGGGAGGGTGGGAGAGGGACACGACGTTCGTTCGCTTCTCCTTCACGCCCGACTCGCTCACCGGCGGCGACCAGACGATCACGATCCGCGCGGTGAACACGATGGGGAACCGATCGAGCTGGGGCGAGCGCCGCGTACGGGTGTTCGTGAAGGCGATCGCCCTGCGCGACTTCCAGGCGCTTCCCGACTTCGACGGCCGGGTTCGCCTGTCCTTCCGCGTGCGGGGCGGCACG
>JBDRFQ010000090.1:0-8297 GCA_043818685.1 Candidatus Eiseniibacteriota bacterium | reverse complement strand
CGCCGCTTCCTCAACAGGGACCCGTGGCGCGCTTGGATCTTGTCGCGACGGCTAGGAGCGACAAGTCTTAGCGCGCCGGGGGGGAGGCCGAGACTACGTTTCCGGAAGCGGCTCGTCCAGGTCGGCCTCTCGGCTCGCGCTCCGCATCCTCGCGACGAAAACGCATGCATAATCCAGGCTAGGTGATGCCCCTCTCCGAGGTCTCGATGAACCTGAGAAGATGCCGGATCTCCGGCAGGTCCAGGAGCTCCGCCCGCATCGCCTCCAGCGCCTGGAGGGTGTTCTTCTCGGAGCGGTAGAGGATCTTGTAGGCCTTGCGAAGCGCCGCGCGAGTTTCCGCGGGGAAGTTGCGGCGCTCGAGCCCGACCTGGTTGATGCCGACCACGCGAAGAGGGTTGCCCGCGGCGAGGAGATAGGGCGGCACGTCCTGGGCCACGCGCGACCCCCCTCCGATGAACGCGTGCCCGCCGATCCGGACGAACTGATGAACCGGCGTCACCCCGCCGACGCTCGCGTTGTCCTCGACGATCACGTGGCCGGCGAGGTTCACCGCGTTCGCGAGAATCGTGTGGTTGCCGACCACGCAGTTGTGGGCGATGTGGACGTACGCCATGAGGAGGTTGTGGTTCCCGATCCGCGTCACCTCGTCCCTTTCGGTGGCGCGATGAATCGTGACGAACTCGCGGACCGTGTTGTCGTCGCCGATCTCCACAAGGCTCTCGGCGCCGCGGTACTTGAGGTCCTGCGGTTCGACCCCGACGCACGTCGAATGCATGATCTTGCAGCGGGCGCCGATCTTCGTCCACCCGTCAATGACGTTGTGAGAGCCGATCGATGTGCCGTCGCCGATCGTCACGTTCTCGCCGATGAGCGTGTAAGGCCCGACGGTGACGTCCTTGCCGATCTTGGCGCCGGGCGCGATCAGTGCGGTCGGGTGAATCGTCCCGGTCAGGATGCCGGGGTCGGTCCTCATGTTCGTCTCCTCGGCGGTCGGTCCGGCCTAGCGGTCCACGATCATGGAGAGGAGGTCCGCGCCGGCGACCAGGTCGTCTCCCACGTATGCACGCCCGCGCATTTTGCAGGCCCGTGTCTTCAGCTTGAGAAGCTCGAGCTCGAACCGCAGCGTGTCCCCGGGAAGAACCGGCTTGCGGAACTTCGCGTCGTCGATGCCCATGAAGTAGACCAGCTTTCCGTCCGGATTGTCCACGGACGAGAGAAGGAGGATCCCGCCGGTCTGGGCCATTGCCTCGATGATGAGCACGGCCGGCATGATCGGATGGCCGGGGAAGTGCCCGGTGAAGAACGGCTCGTTGATCGTGACGTTCTTGATCCCCACCACCCGGGTCTCGGTGAGCTCGATGATCCGGTCCACCAGAAGGAACGGGTACCGGTGGGGCATGATCTTCATGATGAAGTTGATGTCGACGTTCGAGGCGCTGAGGACCTCGTGCCGGAGCTTCAGCGTCGGCCCGTGCTTCTCCTCGGCGTACCTGCGGAGGAGTCGCGCCAGCTTCACGTTCGCGGCGTGCCCCGCCTTGTGGGCGAGGATGTGGCACTTCATCGGCAGCCCGACCAGGAAGAGGTCGCCGAGGAGATCGAGCACCTTGTGCCGCACGAACTCGTCCGCGAACCGGAGCTCCTCGTCGCTCTCCACCTTCCCGTTGTTCACGACGATCGCGTTCGCGTAGCTTCCCCCCTTGATCAGCCCCATCTGGCGCAAGCGGTCGACCTCGTTCTGCAGGGCGAACGTGCGCGCGGGCACGATCTCCTTCTTGAACGACTCCTCGTCGATATCGAAGTTCACGTGCTGCGTGCCGATCACCGGGTTGTCGTACTGGATCGTGAAGCTGACGCGCAGTCCGTCGTGCGGGAGCACGACGAGCTCGATCCCGTTCTCCTGGAGGGCGATCGGGCGGTCGATGCGGAGGTAGAAGCGATCCGCTTCCTGTTCTTCGATTCCCGCATCCTTGAGAAGGCGCACGTAAGGGAGGGCGCTCCCGTCCGGCTCGGCCGGTTCCTCCGCGTCCAGCTCGACCCGGAGGTTGTCGATTCCGAGGCCGGCGAGGGTGGCGAGGACGTGCTCGACGGTGCTGATCCGGACCTTCTCCTTCTCGAGGATCGTCCGGCGGATGCTCCCCTCCATGTCGACAGTGTTCGTGATGTCCGCGATGATCTCGACCGGCTCGTCGAGATCGACGCGCACGAAGCGAACCCCGGTGTTCGGAGGGGCGGGCTGGAAGCGCATCGTGACCTCGCGGCCCGTGTGCAGTCCCACTCCGGAGATCGAAACCTCGCGGGCGATCGTTTTCTGACGGGTCCGGGCACTCACGGTTCTTCCCCCTCCTCGCCGTCCTCGAGGGGAGGCTCGCCCTCCGGGTTCCCCTCGAGAGCGCGCACGCGTCTCTCGAGCGAGGCCATCTTGCGGACCAGATCGGGGAGACGGGTGATGCTCGCGTAGATCTTCCGTGAGAGGCTGTGCTCGCGCGCGGGGTAGCCGGAGACCGAAGTGTCGGGCGGGATCGACTTCGTGACGCCCGCCTGCGCCCCCACCTTGACGTTGTCCCCGATCCGTATGTGCCCGACGATTCCCGCCTGCCCCGCGAGCGTGACGTTGTCTCCGACCTCGGTGCTCCCCGAGATCCCCACCTGGGCGACAATGATCGTGTTCTTCCCCACCACCGCGTTGTGGGCGATCTGGACGAGGTTGTCGATCTTGGTCCCCCTGCCGATGCGCGTGGTTCCCACGGTGGCCCGGTCGATCGTCGTGTTCGCGCCGATCTCCACGTCGTCCTCGACCACGACGCGGCCGATCTGCGGGATCTTCATGTGCATCGGTCCGTTCTTCGTGAAGCCGAACCCGTCGCTTCCGATCACCGCGCCGCTGTGCACGATGACGCGGTCTCCCACCTCCGAGTCTTCTCGGATCGTTACGTTCGGGTAGATCAGGCAGTCGTGGCCGACCTTCGCTCGGAAGCCGATGTAGGAGTTCGGGAGAACACGAGTTCTGTCCCCGATCCGGGCGTCGTCCTCGACGATCACGTGGGGACCGATCGTGATGGAGGTGCCGAGCTCCACGTCCCTCCCGATCACCGCGGTCGGATGCACCCCGCGCGGCTTCTCGTAGTCGCGCGGCGCGAAAAGCTCGATCACACGGAGAAACGCCATGTATGGGTTTTGGTGGATGAGGAGCGTCTTCCCGGCGCCCGCCTCCACGCCGTTTCGGGAGAGAATGATCGCCGATGCGTCGGTCGAGCGGAGATGGGCCTCGTAGCGCGGATTCGCGAAAAAGGTGATGTCGCCCTGGCAGGCCTCGCGGATCCCGGCGACCCCCCTGATCTCGACCTCGGGGTCCCCGACGATCTCCCCGCCGACGCGACTCGCGATTTCCTTCAGTCTCATGACAGCGGAATCCTATTCCCCGAAGGAGCCTCCGTCAAGAGCTTTTTCGCCCCGACTACGCCTTAACATCTTGCGGGAATAGACCTTATGGCGCTTTGGCTCCTTCGATCCCTTGGTTGAGCTCTTCCAGAATCCGGTCGGTCAGGTCGAGCCCCTCCGCCGCGTAGACGATTCCGCCGAGCCCCGCATCGAGGACGATCGTGTACCCCTCCTCTTCTCCCAAGCGCCGCAAGACCACGTTGATCTTCTCGATGATCGGCTGGACAAGCTCGCTGTTCTTGTCGGCGATCTTCCCCTGCGGGCCCCACACCGACTGGGTGAACGACTCGTAGGCCGCCTTCTTCTCGTTGATGACCTGCTTCCGCTCCCCCTTGCGCGCGTCGGAGAGCATGAGGCTCTGGCTCTGGAACTCCCGCTCGAGCGAGTCGATCTCGGCCTTCATCGTCTCGGCCTGCCGCACCCAGCCCTGGACCTCCTCGTCGAAGGAGCGCTGCGCGTCCTCGGTTCCCCTGTACTCGGCGAAAATGCGCGACGAGTCGATGTACCCGATCTTCGTTTCGGCCGCGCCGAGCGGGCCGGCCGCGAACCCCGCCGCGAGAACGGCGAGGGCGACCCCTCCGCGGGCGACCCACGAGATTCCTCTCTCCACGCGATCACCTCCCGGTTTCGTGACAAGGCCCGCCGATTGCGGCGGGCCGTGCCCCCTCTTGGGCAAACCCCGGTCCATTATGCCAACACAACGCTTTTCACTCCAGAGAAGATGTGAGGTTCCGCCGCCGGCCGCGGCTCCCCAAGACCCCGTCGGGGCCGCGCCGGCGGAGGAGGGGCCCCTCGGCCCATGATCCGCGGCCGCGGCAGGAAGCGCGGGCCTCATCCAGGCTAGTACTCGGTGCCCAGCTGGAAATGCGGCTCCCAGCCGCCCCCCTCCTCCCGATCGAGGCCGTACCCGAAGTCGAACCCCATCTGGCCCAGCATCGGGATCTCGAACCGGATGCCGAAGCCGACGCCCCGCTTCAGGTCGTTCGGACTGATTTCCCGGAAACTGTTCCAGGTGTTTCCCGCGTCGAAGAAGAAGAGGCCGAAGATCTGCTCGACGAACGGGAACTTGTACTCCGCGGAGAGGACAAGCATCGTGCGGCCCCCGAGGTCGAAGTCGTTCCCCACGGGGACGACGTCGCGATCGTCGTATCCGCGGAGCCCCCAGATGCCGGTCCCGCCGAGGCGGTAGCGCTTGTAGATCGGTACCGTCGAGGGGTTGTGCAGGCCGTCGACCACGCCGACCCGCGCGCGGAGGCCGAGGAAGAACCTCCAGAAGCTCGGGAAGTACCACCGGTTCTCCAGCTCGTACTGCTGGTACTCGGTGCTCCCCTGGAGCGGTCCGCCCGCCCACTCGCCCGCGAGGATCGCCACCGACCCCTGCGTCGGGTGGTAGAGCCGGTCGGTGGAGTTCCTCGTGAAGGTGAGGCGCGTGCTCGAGATCGATTCCGTTCCCGCAGCGGCGCGCACCGCCGCGCTCGCGTTCGACCGCGGGTCGATCGCCCTCTGCTCGAGACGATAGCGCCAGTCCATCCGCGAGTAATCGAGCCACGGAAGCCGCCGCCCGAGGAGGATCCCCCCTCCCTTCCGTCTTTCGTAGTAGCTGTCCCAGTTCCGGCGGATGCTCGCGATGTCGAAGCCGGCCGCCGTCGGCGTGTCGAAGAGCCACGGCTCCGTGTAGGAGAGCTCGATCTGGTTGAAGTTGCCGAACTCCCACATGAGGTTCGCCCGCTCCCCTCCTCCGAAGAGGTTCACCTGGCCGAGCCGCACGAACCCCGTGGCTCCGTTCATCGAGCTGACGCCGGCGCCCATCTGAGCCTCGCCGGTCTGTCTCTCGACCACGTCGAACCCGATGTCAATGAGATCGGTTCCCTTTACAGGGCGATAGTCGAATCGAACATCTTCGAAGAAGCCGAGCTGGAAGAGTTCCCTCTGGGAGCGGATGATCCGGGAACGCTTGAAGAGATCTCCAGGCGCCACGACCAGCTCGCGCCGGATCGTCCGCTCCTTCGTTCTCTGGTTTCCCGTGATGTTCACCCGCCCGATCCGGGCCGGGTCCCCTTCGGTGACGTGGAAGAGGAGATCGACGACGTTCCCCTCGCGGACCGTGCGCTCGGGAACGATGTTCGCGAAGATGTATCCCTCCTCGGAGTAGATCCCGTAGAGGTTCATGAGGGTCTCGTCGTACTCTTCCTGGTCGAACACTCTCCCCTTGCGGAGCTTCACACCGGTGGCGAGCGTGGCGTCCCCGAACCGCTCGTTCCCCTCGAAGGAGACCTCTCCCGCCGCGTACTTCTCCCCCTCGGTCACGTGGATCCGGATGAAGAGATCCCGCGGGTTCTTCCCCGGCTCGACGAGCGCGCTGTCGACCCGCGCGTCGAGGAACCCGTTCCGGCGGAGGGCGCCGCGAATCCGTTCCTTGTCCTCCTCGAAGACCTCCGGCTTGAACTCGCCGCTCCGGATCCAGGAGTCCGGCTTCGTGTCCATCTTCTTGCGGAGTGCCTTCGCCTCGACGCTCTTCACCCCGGCGAACTCGATCTTCTTGACGCGGACCTTCTCTCCCTCGCGGATTTCGAAGAGGACGTTCCGGCCCCCGAGGCTGTCCTCCCCGGCGAAGCTCCAGTCGACCGCCGCGTTCCGGTAGCCCTTCTCCTCGTAGAGATCGAGCATTCTCGCCTTTTCGCGGCTGAGAAGGAACGGGCTGACCGCGAGGTTCTTCTTGAGCAGGGTCTCCTTGAAGAGGTCCTTGTCCTTCAGCTTGTCGTTCCCGGTTGCCGAGAAGGAACCGAGGAGCGGGTGCTCCTCCACCTGCACGAGGAGGTCGACCGAGTCCCCCTCCGACTCGCGCTCCACCGCGATGCGCGCGTACTGGTTCGTCGCGTAGACATTGCGGATCCCCTCGGCGACCGCCTCCTTGTCGTACGAATCGCCGGGGCGGATCGCCAGGGTGCGGAGGACGGAGGCGTCCGCGATCCTCGATCCCCCTCGGACCTCGATCGAGCGCACGATCTCCGCTCCGAACGAGGGCGTCGGAATGAGGAAAAGGAGGGAAACGAGAAAGAAGGGCGCTGCGACGGGACGCGCCCCTCTCCTCACGCGTGCGAAGACGGCTCTCGGAAGCCCTGTTTTCGAGTCCATGGACCTTTCCGGTCAGGGGTGCCTCATGCAGCTGCGGGGAGGGAGCGCCCTCCCCTCTCTCAGGGCTGCTCGGGGCTCTCCCGCCCGGGGGCCTGCTGCTGCGTCGCGCTGATCGTATCTCCGTCCGGCGTGACCGCTTCCTTGCTGAACTCCAGCCCTTCTTCGCCGCGGTCGACCGCGATCCGGTCGCCGGGCTTGAACTTGCCCGCGAGGATCTCCTCCGAGAGGGGATCCTCGATCGCCTGACGGAGGACGCGCCGGAGGGGACGCGCCCCGTAGCTCGGGTCGTACCCCTTCTCGACGATCAGCTCCCGGGCCCGGTCCGAAAGGACCAGGGCGAGATCCCGATCACGGAGACGATTCTGGACCTCGGCGAAGAGAATGTCCACGATCTTGAACATGTCCTCCCGCTCCAGGGAGCGGAAGATGATCGTCTCGTCGATCCGGTTGAGGAACTCCGGGTTGAAGGTCCGGCGCACCTCGTCCATGATCTGGTCGGACATCAGGTTGAACTTCGATTCCTTCCCTTCCTGGTGGAAGCCGAGCGTTCCTCCCTGCTTGATCCGCCGCGTGCCGAGGTTCGAGGTCATGATGACCACCGTGTTCCGGAAGTTCACGCGCCGCCCGAAGCTGTCCGTGAGGTGCCCGTCCTCGAGAACCTGAAGGAGGATGTTGAAGACGTCCGGGTGCGCCTTTTCGATCTCGTCGAGGAGGATGATCGAGTAGGGCTTGCGGCGCACCTTCTCGGTGAGCTGGCCCCCCTCCTCGTGTCCGACGTACCCGGGGGGCGCGCCGACGAGCCGGGAAACGGCGAACTTCTCCATGAACTCGGACATGTCGATGCGGATCAGAGCTTCCCGGTCGTCGAAGAGGAACTCGGCGAGAACGCGGGCGAGCTCGGTCTTGCCCACCCCGGTCGGCCCGAGGAAGATGAAAGACCCGATCGGCCGCCGCGGATCGTGCATTCCCGCGCGGTTCCGGCGGATCGCCTTGGAGATCGCCGTGACGGCGGCTTCCTGGCCGATGATCTTCTTCCTGATCTCGTCCTCCATGCGGAGGAGCTTCTCCATCTCCGTCTGCGTGAGCCTGCTGATCGGAATACCGGTGATGCTCGAAACCACCACGGCGACCGCCTCGGCGTCGACGACCGCCTTGTCCTCCTTCTTCTGGACGTCCCAGTCCTTCTGGAACGAGAGGAGCTCCTGGCGGAGCCTCTTCTCCTGATCGCGGAGGGCCGCCGCCTTCTCGAACTCCTGGGCGCAGATCGACGCCTCCTTCTCCTGGGTCACCTTGTTCAGCTTCTTCTCGATGTCGTTGAGGTCCTTCGGGATCGCGCACACGGCGAGGCGCGCGCGCGAACCGGCCTCGTCGATGATGTCGATCGCCTTGTCCGGCAGGAACCGGTCGCTGATGAAGCGGTCCGAGAGCTTGACCGCCGCGACGATCGCCTCGTCGGTGATCTCCGCCCGGTGATGGGCCTCGTACTTGTCCCGGAGCCCGCGGATGATCTCCATCGTCTCCGCCACGGTGGGCGGATTGATCATGATCGGCTGGAAGCGGCGCTCGAGCGCGCCGTCCTTCTCGATGTACTTCCGGTACTCGTCGAGCGTCGTGGCGCCGATGCACTGGATTTCGCCCCGCGAGAGCGCGGGCTTGAGCACGTTGGACGCGTCAATGGCGCCCTCCGCGCCGCCGGCGCCCACCAGTGTGTGGAGTTCGTCAAT
>JBDRFQ010000089.1:0-7089 GCA_043818685.1 Candidatus Eiseniibacteriota bacterium | reverse complement strand
CGGAACGGCGAGCCGGTTCCGCGCGAGCGCTACGAGGAGACGACGATCCTTCCCGGCGACCGGATCGAGATCGCCACCCCGATGGCGGGGGGGTAGCGGGCCGGGGAGCATCCCTCTCAGGGACGCCTCCGAGCGCGCGGCGCGCGCTCTCGGCTCCGATCGCTCGACCACCCGCGGGGCGGAACGTACCGGATTCCGGACATCGGCGTGCTCGGGCATCTGCCCGGGAGACAACCCGTCCGGTATCCGGTACGTTCCCCACCGCGGGTACCCGATCTCGTCGATCAGGCCCTTCGAGGGATGCCCCCCGGCCCGCTTCTGAGGAGAGAAACATGAATCCTGGCGAATAGGGTATCAGGTACCGGTGTACGAACGCTCCTTACATCCCCCTCATGCTCTCGCCGATTTCATTGCCCATGTGGAGGAGCAAGGCTACCGTGCCGACCAGGAGCGTGACCAAGAACGGAGCGACGCCGTAGAACCGGTTTCACAACCTCCCTTCTGCTGCGATTGGCTGCGAAGCCCGCCGGCGGCGTCCTCGGGCAAAGACGTCCTCAACGGCCTTCTGAGGCCGCCTCCGGGCGTCTTCACCCTCGATCCTTGCGGGCGGGCTTCTCGCTCGATCTCGCAACGAAGGAGGTTATGAAACCGATTCTACTCCCTCTCCACCCCCAGGCTCCGTATGCGGTCGAAGGCGATTCGAAGGGATGGATTCCCGGCGTTGCTGCGAATGACGATATGTTGATCGGTGAATGCAAGGAGAGTTCCGGGTTCCTTCGCTCCGTCCACGAGATGAGCAACGATGCGAGAACCGATGTCGGACTTCTTGAGTCCTGGGTCGAACGTGGCGGGGTGCGGTCTTCTCTCGGCGACGTGAGTCGTCGCACAGCTCGCCGACAGCAGACAGGTCACGACAAGCCAGGACACACACTTCGCGAATTCGGCCTTTGAACCAAACATCCGGCTCACCTCCGCGCGACTGCCTGCCCACGCACGGCGAGTCTATCACGCGGCCCTGTCCGGACTCTCTTCTTACGGGAGAATCTGCTCACCACGGCGGGTGACGGCCACGGGCGCCCGCGAAGGGCGCGGCCACCAAGTGCGTAGGCGCGACTGGCCGGCGCCCGAGCGGGCAGTGGCCGGCAGGACCCGCCGTTCAATGGCACGAAGAGCGGGCATGTCCCGAGTTCGACCCCGATCCGCCGAGCCCCTCTACTTCTTCCGCTCCGCCAGGGCGACGCCGGAAAGGACTAGCGCGCCCCCTGCGGCCGACATCCAGCCGAATGTCTCGTGCAGGTAGGGAACGGCGAGCGCCATCGTCGCGAGCGGCATGACGTAGAGAAAGAACCCCGACCGGCTGGCGCCGATCCGCGCGACCCCTTCCTGCCAGAACCAGAACGCGAGGAACGTCGAGAAGAACGCGAGGAAGAGGGCGGCGAGGATCCCCTCGAGCGGCAGCGAAAGGAGGGCACCGCTTCTCGACGTGAAGACCATGATTGCGAGCGCGGCGAGCCCGCACGCGGCGAGGATGAGCGTAGCGACGCCGAGGGGAGAATGCCGCCGCGAGAGATCGCGAGTCGCCACGGTGAAGCCGGCCCACGTGAACGTGGAGGCGAGGATCAGCCAGTCCCCTCCGTGGGAGAGCCAGCGGAGACCCGAGAGATCTCCGCCGGAAACGAGAAGCACGATCCCCGCGGTGGCGATCCCCATGCCCACGACCTGCGTCCGTCCGATCCTCTCTCCGAGAAAGGCCCGGGCGAGGATCGCGATCGAGATCGGCGCCACAGCGATGATCCACCCGGATTGAGTCGCGGTCGTGTAGCGAAGCCCGCTGAACTGAACGAGAAAATGCAGGAAGAGGATCCCCGCGCCGCCGAGAAGAACGCGCCCGTCGCGCGGGGTGAGCCGCGGGCAGAGACCGCGGAGGAGGACGAGCGCGAGCATCGGTGGAACGGCCAGAACGAGGCGGACCCCGATGATCTCGACGACGGAGAGATATCGGATGAGCACCTTCGTCGCTACGAAGGACCAGGACCAGAGCACCGCCGCGAGAAGGGGAAGCAGGTAGACGGCTCGCATCGAGATCCACTCCCTTTCGGGAACCACAGCGGAAGATGGTAATGCAGAGACCGCCGCCGCGCCGGTGAAATCGCGGGGCGGTCCCCGTTCGGCCTACGGGTGAATCGGGAAGAAGACCGGAACGAGCGCGATCACCACGGCGAGGTAGAAGATCGTGAGAGGGGTCCCGACCCGCAGGTAATCGGAGACCCGGTATCCGCCGGCTCCCATGACGAGCAGGTTCGCCTTGTGGCTGAACGGGGTCATGAACGCGGCCGAGGCGGCGAGACCGACCCCCATCATGAGGAAATGGGGGGAGAGGCCGAGCTGCTCCGCGGTCTGGACGACGACGGGGGCGAGGAGAACGACCGTCGGAGCGCCGTCGAGGCACTGGCTGAGAAGGCTCGAAAGACAGCAGAGGGCGGCGAGAACGGCGATCGGCCCCGCCGGTCCGGCGAGGGCGATCACCGATTGCGAGAGGAGGAGCGCCGCTCCGGTCCGCTCCATCGCGATGCCGACCGGGAGGATCGCGGCCACCAGGAAGACCGCCCGCCACTCGACCGCCCGATACGCCTCTTCCATGGTGATCGCTCCCCCCAGCGCGACGAAGGCGGCCGCCGCGAAGGCCGCAACGTGGATCGGCTGGAAGCCGCTCACGACCATCGCGACAAGAATGAGAAGGCCGCCGAGAGCGACGGCGGTCTTCTTGGTGCGTCGCTTCTCCTGGGCGGCGAGCGACAGGGTGACGAAGTCCGGATCGGCGCCGAGGAGCCGGATGCGGTTCCACGGCCCCTGGATGAGCAGCGCGTCTCCGAAGCGAAGGGGGAGGCCGGCGAGGTTCGCGTGAATCGCATTCCCCTCCCGCCACACGGCGAGCACCTGGAGGCCGTGCTTCTCGCGGAAGTGCATCTCGGCGAGGGTCCTCCCCGCGGCGCGCGAGCGGGGCGCGACCGTTACCTCCACCACCCCGACGTCCTCCGATTCGAGACCGGTCTCCTTCGCGTCCTGCTGAAGCTGCACCTCGCCGAGCGCGAGGAGGCTCCGGATCCGCTCCGGCTCGCCCGCGACGAGGAGCTCGTCTCCGGCGAGGATCGTCTCGTCCGGGCCGGCCGCGAGGAACATCTCCTCCCCGCGGCAGATCCCCGCGACCGTGAGGCCCACGAGCTCCCCGAGCCGGCTTCTGCCGATCGTCGAGCCGACGAGAGCCGAGCGCTCCGGCACGCGAAGGATGAACAGATGCCCGCTCATCTCCTGAAAGAGCGAGTCGCCGACCTCGGCGATCTCAAGCCCTTTCTGCTGCGCGAGAAGCTCGAGCTCCGACTGCGTTCCGAGCGCGAGGATCTGGTCCCCCTCGCGCAGCCTGTGCGTGGGGAGGTCGCGATCGAGAATCTCTCCCTCGCGACGGATGCCGATGGCGATCGCCCCGTAGTTGTCGCGAAACTTGATCCCTCGGAGGGTGCGCGCGGCGAAGGGGGAGCCGGGGAGGACGCGCGCGGCGATGCACGTCACCCGCCCGGAGGCCTTGGCGAGGTCTCCGGGGCGTGCTTCGCCGATCTCCACTCCTTGAAACCGAAAGAGCTCCTGCAGGTCCTCGTAGCGCCCCTTGACGAGGAGAACGTCCCCGCCGAGGAGGAGCGTCTTCGCCTCCGGGGCGAGCTCCTTGCGCCCTCCCCGGAGGATACCGACTACCTGCACGCCGAGGGCGGTCCCGATCTTCGTCTCCCCGAGCGTGAGCCCGTCGAGGCGTGAACCGCAGGGGATCCGGATCGAGAAGAGGGTCTCGTGGAGGCGGTAGACCTGGGCGAGATCCCCCTTTCTCACGACCGAATCGGAGATGGCCCGGGTGGGGAGAAGCCGCCTCCCCACGGTGGAGAGGTAGAGGATGCCGAGGCCGAGGAGAATCGCGCCGATCGCCGTGAAGTCGAAGAGGGAGAAGGGCGCGTAGCCCCTCTCGCGCAGCATGTCCGAGGCGAGGATGTTCGGCGGCGTCCCGACGAGGGTAAGGGTTCCGCCGAGAACCGAGGCGAAGGCGAGCGGCATGAAGAGGCGCGAGGGGGAGCTTCCCGATTTTCGCGCGATGCTCCCTACGGCGGGCATGAGAACGGCCGCCGCGGCGATGTTGTTCATGAACGCGGAGAGAACGCCGGAGACAACCATGATGGCGATGAGAAGGGGGACCTCGCGGCTCCCGAACCAGCGGTGGACGCGCGCCCCGATCATGTCGGCGAGTCCGGTGTGGATCATCGACGCGCTCAAGAAGAAGACCGACAGCATCGTGATCACCGCCGGAGAGGAGAATCCGGTGAACGCCTCCGCGGGGTTGACGTAGCCTATGAGAGTGAAGATCAGAAGACCGAGAAACGCGGTGAGGTCCACCGGCAGCTTCTCGGTGAAGAAGAGATACGCCATCGCCGCGAGCACGGCGAACAGGATTCCGATCTCGATCGTCACGGCTTCGGATTGTAGCGCGGCGGCCGCCCCGGCTCACTAACTTTCGAAGGGCGGGCCCCGGAAAGCCCTCGCCCTGTTTCTCTCCCGGGAGCGCGCGATGGGGGCGTCCCGTCCTCCGCGCCGCCGGGGGCGCGCTTGCATCGGGCTAGGTTGGGGTGGTGTCGAGCCTTCGTGGAAGGAACCGCCCGCGTCCCTCTCGCCCGATCACACGGTAATCCTCGACGATCACCTCTCCCCGCGAGAGGGTTGTCCGGGCGAAGCCGGCGAGCTCCCAGCCCTCGTAAGGGGACCAGTCGACGTTCGTCTCCATCTTTGCCGGATCGACCGGGAGCGTCCTCTCCGGGTGGATGATCGCGAGGTCCGCGTCGGATCCGGGCCGAATCGTCCCTTTGCGGGGGTGGAGGCCCATGATCTTCGCGGGCGACGTGGAGAGCCGGTCGGCCATCTGCTCGATGTTCAGCCTCCCATCGAGGACCCCTTTCGTGTAAACGATCGGAAGGAGGGTCTCGAGGCCGGGAAGGCCGGTCGGGATCCGCGTCCAGTCTCCCTCCCAGCGGTCCTTCTGCACACGTGTGAACGTGCAGGTGTCGGTGGCCACGACCGACAAACTCCCGCTCCGAAGGGCCCGCCAGAGGCGCTCGCCGTCCTCCTTCGTCTTGATCTGGGGGCAGCTCGCGAAGAGGTGCCCGTCGGGGCGACCGAACACCGAGTCGTCGAGCGCGAGATACTGCGGGCAGGTCTCTCCGAAGAGCGGGACGCCGCGCGCACGCGCCTCGCCGACTCTCTCAGCCCCCTCGCCGGTCGAGATGTGAACGATGTAGAGCCTCCCGCCGGTCGCCTCCGAGCAGCCGATCGCGCGCCGGATCGCTTCGATCTCGACGGCCGGAGGGCGCGTCATCGCGTGGAGACGCGCGCCGTGCCGCTCCATGAGCTCGGGGGTGTGATGGCGGGCGATGAGCTCCTCGAGCATCTTCGAGGACTCGGCGTGAACGAGGAGCATCCCCCCGGAGTCGCGGAGGACCTCGAGGGTGGCGGAAATGACGGCGTCGTCCGATTCCCATCCTCGCGACCCGTACACCATGAACTCCTTGAAGGTCGGAAAGCCGCGCTCGATCAAGGGACGGATCTCGCCCTTCTGCTCCTCCCAGCGCGTGACGCAGACGTGGAGAGAGTAGTCGACGAGGCTCTTGTTGCCGGCCTGCTCAAGGCGGCGTTCGACCGCGCGCGCGAGGCTCTCGCCGTCCTCCGGCGTGGCGAAATCGATGAGGGTCGTCACCCCGCCCCGGGCCCCGGCGCGAGTCCCCGTTCGGAAGTCGTCGGAGGTGACGGTTCCCATCACGGGAAGCTCGAGGTGAACGTGTGCGTCGATGATGCCCGGGAGAACGATGTGGCCTTCCGCCTCGACGACGCGCGCGCCGGCCGCCTCGAGGTTCGGGCCGACCGCGGCGATCGTCTCCCCCCGTGTGCCGACGTCCGCGACGCGCGCGCCCTCCTCGGTCACTACGAGGCCTCCCCGGACGATCGTGTCGAAAGACATCCCGCGACTCCTTGTTCCGGCCCGCCTGGCGGGGCGCGACACGCACGCCCCGAACCGGACAGGGCGGACCGGATTCAGAACGATACGGCAGGGCGGCTTCGTGTCAAGAACCCGGCCGCCGCCCCTCGCCCGGGTCGGTCGGCGCAAGGGAGACGCCCCCTTGATGTGGTATAATAAACACTGTTGCCGTCCTACGACAAAAGGAGGAGTGGATGGGGGCAAGACGCCGGAGCCTCGTCGCGGTTGCTCTCCTGCTCGCGAGGGGCACGATTCCGGTGGCGGGCCAGAGCCCGGTCCAGGTGACGCATGATTCATACCTCAATTACATGCCGTCGCTTCTCCAGCGCGCGGACGGCGGCCTTCTGATCGTCTACGAGCGTCTCGACGCCGCCTTCGAGAACGGGGACCTGATGGCGGTCTTCTCGGACGACGGGTTGTCGTGGACGCCCCCGGGGGTCGTCGTGGCCGGACCGGGGAACGAGCGCCATCCCTCGGTCGTGCAGAGGGACGACGGCTCCTTCCTGGTCTTCTATCTCTCCGACGAGACCGGCGGCTACAAGATCCACCACGCCTCTTCGCCCGACGGGACGGCGTGGAGCGCGCTCGGGGCCGTCGATCTCGGCTGGACGACGGAATCGCTGGTGAACCCCACGGTCTGCCGCGAACCCGACGGGTCGTTCACGATGGCCTACGACCGACTCTCGACGGGGGGCTGCGTCGCCCACTCGGAGGACGGCCTCGCTTGGGACCACCTGAAGACATCGGTGAGCACCGGTTCGCTGAACCGGATCGTGCGCCACCGCAACGGCACCTACCTCCTCTCGTATCAGAGAAGAACGGGCCTCTACTACTACCAGATCGACATCTTCTCGAAGACGTCGCCGGACCGGGCGAGCTGGAGCGGGGAAAACCGTGTGACGACGAACCAGAACTCGCACGACTCGTTCCCTCTCGAGCTCGCGGACTATCGCGCTTATCGACTGGACCTCCCAGAGCATCTCCCTCTCACCGGTCGCCACGTTGGAGATGATCCCGCGCGCGGG
>JBDRFQ010000088.1:12500-26288 GCA_043818685.1 Candidatus Eiseniibacteriota bacterium | reverse complement strand
CCGTATAAACAGCCTTGCCGATAAAGCGCCCGTGCACGTAAGCGCCGACACGTTAAAGGTTATAAAGAAGGCGCAGGACTTAAATAAAGCCACAGGAGGCGCGTTCGATATTACGGTCGGCCCGCTTGTCGAATTATGGGGTTTTGGGCCGAAGGCGGAGGTTTTCAGGGCGCCTTCGGATGAGGAGGCCCTCTTCGATAGAAGGACAGGCGATTGGAAAGCGTTCGAGAGAAAGGCCTGGTAGGTTTGGATTCAGCGGCTTTCACGAAAGGGACTCACTTCGAGCGGTCAGAAGATGACGGCCCGAAGACCAAGTGTGATCCCAGCAAGAGGAGGATCGGCAAAATGCGGTATCAGGGCAAAGGTGTACCGTTTCTCGCGGTCGTCGGGTCCGTCGCACTCCTGATGGCCACCGTCGGCCTCGCCTTCGCCGACAGCAACCACGCGGCCGCCTACAGCCGAATCGGCGTGGGCGCACGCGCGCTTGGGATGGGCGGCGCGTACGTCGCGGTTGCCGATGATCCCACCGCCACGGTGTGGAACCCGGCAGGGCTCGCGCGCGTGGACAAGCTCGCCTTCACGTTCATGTACACGGGCGGGTACGAGTTCGACCGGGCGCACAACTTTTTCGGGTACGCTCAGAGCTTCTCGCTCGGCTCGGTCGGAATCGGCTGGACGAACGCCGGCATGGACGGCCTCGCGAGGCGAAGCACGGTCGGTCCCTCCGAGGGCGATTTCGACATCTCCGACAACCTCGTGCTCCTCTCGCTCGCGCATCAGTACGGTCCGTTCGGGTTCGGGCTCACCGGGAAGATCTTCGACCAGAAGATCGACGGCGAGTCGGAGTCGGGCGGCGGCGTCGACCTCGGCGCCTTCTTCGAGGCCGGGAAGCGCGTCAACTTCGGTCTCGTTCTTCAGGATATCGCCTCGGAGATCGGCGACGACGATGTTCCCTACAACCTGCGCGCCGGCGTCTGCGTGAACCCGATCGGCGATCTACTTCTTGCGGCCGACATCGAGCAGCTCGAGGACGACCAGACCGTCTGGCACGTGGGCGGGGAGGCCTGGTTCGAGTACTATCCGGGCTACCTTCTCGCGATCCGCGCAGGCGTCTCCGACGTCGGGCGCGACCACCAGGACAACGGCTACTCGGCCGGTCTCGGCCTCAAGGTCCCGCGCTTCTACGGGATCGGTCTCGACTACGCGTTCGTGGACGAGATGGAGGAGTCCTTCGGCAACAACCATCGCATCTCCCTCAACCTCGCCTTCGGTGAGAGCGAAAGGGACCGAGACGGCGACGGGATCCCGGACTACGATGATCAGTGTCCGAACTCCGCCGAGGACTTCGACGGCTTCGAGGACGAGGACGGCTGTCCGGACCTGGACAACGACGGAGACGGGATCGTGGACGAGCTCGACTCCTGCCCGGACGAGGCCGAGGACTTCGACGGCATGGACGACGCCGACGGCTGCCCGGAAGAGGACGACCAGGACCGGGACGGCATCCTTGATGTCGACGACAAGTGCCCGCACCAGCCCGAGGACTTCGACGGCTTCGAGGACAAGGACGGCTGCCCGGACGTCGACAACGACCAGGACGGCATCCTCGACGCGGACGACCGCTGCATGAACAACGCGGAAACGTTCAACAACTTCCAGGACGAGGACGGATGTCCGGACATCGCTCCGAAGGAGACGCTGAAGAACTGCAACTTCGAGTTCAACAAGGCGGTGCTCCTGCCCGGCTGCGAGAAGATCCTCGACGAGCTGGTCCGCTCGATGAAGGCGAACCCGGACGTGATGATCGAGGTGCAGGGGCACACGGACAACGTGGGTTCGGCCTCCTATAACCAGCAGCTCTCCGAGAAGCGCGCCGGAGCGGTCATGCAGTACCTCGTCGATCACGGCATCAACCAGGCTCGCTTGAAGGCGGTCGGGAAGGGCAAGGCCGCGCCGGTTGCCGACAACAACACGGAGGCCGGTCGTCTGCAGAACCGCCGCGTGGAAATCCACCGGCTCAACTAGCATTTCCGATCGAGTTTTCCTCGAGGGGGCGCGCCTTTGGGTCGCGCCCCCTTTCTCTTGGGTGAGCGCCCAGGTGTGCCAAGAAATTGGCCGGTTGGTGCCTGCCTGCTCGGCGCTTCTCGTTCGCCCTTCCCAGGAGGGGGGGCGAACGTCCGAGAATACGTGTGAGAGCGCGCCCGGAGCTCTCTGGCGCGCGAACCGGGGGCCGGGCAGGGCCCCCCACAGGGCGACGCCCGGTGCGGTCGGGATTCGCGATGCAGGGGAGGAGCGACATGAGCCGCGCCACGGTCCGATGCCCGAGTTGCGGGATCGAGGTGGACAAGTACCGGAACCCGTTCCCGACCGTCGATCTGATCCTCATGGATCAGGCCGGGAGCGGCGTCTATCTCGTGGAGCGGAAGAACCCCCCTCCCGGCTGGGCCCTCCCGGGAGGCTTCGTCGAGTGGGGGGAGAGCCTCGAGGACGCCGCCCGAAGGGAGGGGGAGGAGGAGACGTCCCTCGTGGTGGAGCTGTCGGGCCAGTTCCGCGCGTACGGCGATCCGGACCGGGATCCGCGGTTCCACACGATCACCGTCGTCTTTGCGGCTCACGGGGCGGGGGAGGCGCGCGGGCGGGACGACGCCCGGTCGGCGCGGTTCTTCCGGTGGGACGAGCTGCCGGAGCGGATGGCCTTCGATCACCGGAGGATCCTCGAGGAGTTCCGGCGGAGCGTCCTGTGCTAGGATCGGGTCCGGGGGGAGATTGGTGTCCGGCGACTCGCGCAATCGGCTGATCCGGGCGATCGCCTGCTATTTCGCCGTGGCGATCCCTCTCGCGCTCTTCCTCGGCTTCCTTCGGACCGCGGTTCTCTTCGCGCAAACGTACCATCCATTGCGGTATCTGGCCTACAGCGTGGCCGCAAACGCGGGGATCGCCCTCCTCCCGGGGGCGGCCCTCTTCCCCGTCTTTCTCGTCGCGCACCGGCTCCTCGGGAGGGGGGCCTGCTTCGCCCCCGCGCCGGCCGGGGCGCTCGGCGCCGTTCTGGGCGTCCTTCCGGGGTTCTGGCTCCTTACCACGCCGGTCGGCTATTGGGAGCCGGTCTTCGCGAGCCCGCTTTCTCTCGCGAAGCAGGTCGGCTTCTGGTGGGGAGTCTTCCTCGTCCTCGGGTGGGTCGTGTGGAGGTTCTTCGCCTCCGCCGGCTTCGGCCGGTGCGTCAAGCGGGGTTTGTCGGCGGCGGCGGCGTTCCTCGCCGCCCTTCTTGTCCTCGGGCTCGTTCCGACTCTCGCGGTCCCTTCCGGCGGGCCGCGGCTCGCCGCGAAGCCCTCCGCGCGGAGCCGCCCGCACGTCTTCATCATTCTCGTCGATACCCTGCGGCCGGACCATCTGTCCGCCTACGGGTACGATCTCCCGACGAGCCCGGAGGTCGACGCCTTCGCGCGGGAGGCGGTGTTTTACGGGCGGAGCTTCGCGCAGGCGCCCTGGACGCGTCCCTCCTGCGCGAGCCTGCTCACCTCGCTGTATCCTCCGGAAATCGGAACGAGGATGCTCTGGGACGTTCTCCCGGCCGAGGTCCCGATCCTCTCCCAGTTTCTCGAGATCGAGGGGTACGCGACGGCGGGGATCGTCTCGAGCATGCAGATCAGCCCGATCTTCGGCTTCGACAAAGGGTTCGACCTCTTCGACATCGGGAGCACGAAGTTCGGCTGGGCGGGGCTCGGAATCCCCCTCGTCCGTCTGGGGCGCATCGAGCGTAGCGCAAGCTACCCCAGGTACAACGCCGGGCAGCTCACCGACCGGGCGATTCGGTGGTTCGAAGACCGGCGGGCAGAGGGGCGCCCACTCTTCATGTATCTCCACTACGCCGATCCTCACGCCCCCTATAGGCCTCCGGAACAGGACGATCGGTGGCGGGAGTTCGTCCGGGGAGAGGGGGGCTCGATTCCGGCGCCGAGGGACGCGCCCCCCCTCGACGGCACGATCCTGTCGGAGGCGGAGAGGGAAGCGCTCGTCGCCCGGTACGACGCCGAGATCGCCTACTTCGACCTGCACTTCGGACGCCTCATCCGCCACCTCAAGAAGGCCGGGCTTTACGACGGCTCGCTCGTCGTGTTCACCTCGGATCATGGAGAGGAGTTCGGGGAGCACGACGGCTGGGAGCACGGCCACACCCTGTACAACGAGCTCCTTCACGTGCCGCTGATCGTGAAGTACCCGCGTGGGGTCGGGCCCCCGGCCGGGAGCCGCCTCGACCGCATGGTCGGACTCGTCGACGTCGTCCCGACGATCAGGCAGCTGCTCGGCGCCGAGTGGGACGATTCCCGTTGGCGCGGGCGCGACCTTCTCGCCCCGGAGGCGGTCCGCGCGGTGTATGCCGCCAACGACACTCCCGCGCTTCGCGCTCTGCTCAGCGATTCGGGAAAGCTCATCCAGGTCTACGGTTCGGAGGACGAGCCGATCGACGAGCGGTTCTACTTGCTGGAGACCGATTTCGGCGAGCGGTCAGGAGGCGCGATTCCCGCGTCGATCGACTCCGCGACGCTCGCGGAGATGCGAAACCTGATCCGGGAGGTCGAGTCTCTGGCGATTCCGTCGACCCGCGCGGACGTTTCCCCGGAGACGCGGGAGGAGCTCAGGGCGCTGGGCTATGTGGAATAGGGACCCCGTTGAATCGCATGCCGCTCCTCGTTCGGGCTGTGTGGAGCCGGATACCGCGCCTCGCGCGGAATCCGGCTCCTAGTCCCAGCGGATGCGGTAGACCCGCAGCGGGAAATCTCCCTCCGTCGTGTGAAGCGGCGTCGCGTACACGAACTCGGCGTCTTGGTCCCCCGCGGGGAGGAGGGTCTGCGGCCTCCTCGATCCCCATCCGCGCTTCCCCGGCCTCCCCATCAGCGAGAGGACCATGTGCCAATCGGTCCCGTTCTGGGAGACCCAGAGGTCCGTGGTCGGCTCCGGTTTCGTGCGCACGGTGTAGGGCGTCTTGTTCTCGAACGTCGTGCTGAAGACGAGGGTCCCGTCCGCCAGGCGGGTCGCGTAGTAGCACGGCTTGCCGATGGAGCGGATCCGCTCCCTTTCGCCCCTCTCGAAGTCGTACCTGTAGACGTTCGATCCGGCGTCGTCGTTGTCGGAGCACCAGTAGAGGAAATCTTCCGTGGGGACGATGGAGACGATCCTCCACCCCTGATCGCCGCCGCCGAGCAGGGAGAGCCCCTCCCTTTTCGCGTCGATGGAGAAGAGGAAGCTCTCCTCGTCACGATCTCCGGTGCACACCCACAGCCGGTCCCGGTACGGATCGTACCGCACGGTATGCACGTGGAAGATCTCGCCGGAAGGGAATTCGTGGAAGACGCCCCACTCGGAGCCGTCGTTCGTTCCCCTGTAGAGCCGGACCGGATGGGGCCGGGCGGTGCAATCGTAGCCGCCGAAGTAGACGTCGTCGTTCCGGTCCACCGCGATGCCTTGAACGAAGGGGGCGGAGAAGCCTTCCGTTCGGAAGTCCAACACGGAGTGAAAGGACCTCCCGCCGTCCGTTGAACGGTAGATGTGGTCGTAGAAGACGAGAAGTGTCCCGCTCTCGAGCACGACCAGGTTGTTCGGCCCGCGGTTCGGCCGAAAGTCGCGGAAGATCCGGAGTCGGGCGATGAAGTCGCGGACCTGCTCCCCGGGCGATGGATCGATCTTGGGGATTCGCCCGATCTGCCCGAACTCGATCCTCGATCCCTCTTCCGGTTTTTGCTTATAGATGAAATGATCCTCGGCCGCGTAGAGGACGCCGCTCGCGAGATAGGAAGCGGTGAGGCGCGGGATCGCGCCGGCGAGCTCCGCGCGCGGAACCGTTCCGCCGGGCCCGGCGGGGGCGATCCGGGTGCCGGGGGAGCGGGGGACGGCGTTGTAGGCGGCGAAGAGGAGGAGGCCCGCGAGGAGAGCCCCGAGAACGCTCCGGCACCTCATCCGGGGCCTTCTCGCGCCGCCGGCCGCGGCCCCGGAGTCGGACGCCCCGGCGCCCGACCGGCTCATCGGGCCCCCCTCCTCTCCTCGTCCTTCTTGGCATCCTCCCAGAGGCGGTCGAGCACCTCGAGGGGGGGGGGATCGGAGGGATCGATCTTCTCTTCGATCGCGAGGAAGCGGTCGCGGAACTTCGCCGTCGAGCGGTTCAGCGCGACCTCCGGGTCGACGTCGAGAAGCCTCGCGAGGTTGACGACAGAGAAGAGGAGATCGCCGATCTCCTCGATGAGGGCCTCTGGTTCCCCCCGAGTCTCCGCCTCCCGAAGCTCCCCGAGCTCCTCTTCGATCTTGTCGAGGACGGGGGCCGCTTCCGGCCAATCGAAACCGATGTTGGACGCCTTCTGCTGCACGCGTCTCGCGCGGAGGAGCGCGGGGAGGGAGGCCGGGATTCCGTCGAGAATCGACTCGCGCTCGCTCTTCCCCTTTTCGCGGCGCTTCGCCTCTTCCCAGGAGACGCGGATCTCTCTCTCCTCCATGCCGCGCGCGTCGCCGTACACGTGCGGGTGGCGCCGCCGCATCTTGTCGAGAATCGATGCGAGCGAGTCGGCGATCGCGAAGCGCCCCTCCTCCTCGGCGATGCGCACGAGGAAGGCGGCGAGAAAGAGCGTGTCGCCGATCTCCTCGCGGAACTCGTCGAAGTCGCCGCACGCCAGGGCTTCCGCCGCCTCGTGCGCTTCCTCGAGGAAGTGGGGGCGGATCGTCTCGTAGGTCTGCTTCCGGTCCCAGGGGCAGCCGTCCGGCGCGCGGAGACGGGCGACCATCTCCACCAGCTCGGAGAAGAGACGGCCCGGATCCATTCGGTCGCTCATCCGTTCACCTTCGTTCGCGCAAAATCCGCGCCGAGCGTATCACATCCCCCGTCCGGCGCCCACCGGCCCCCGCTCCCGGCGGACTGCGCGCCCCAATCCTCTCGCGAGAGAGCCCCGTCGCAATCTGTTGGGGCAAGATCGATTGCGCCGGGGTTTCCTCTTGGGACCGGCCCTGAAGGCTCCTCCGTTCTTCGGTGACGGCTCCGCCCGCCGGCGTTATAATCCACGGACAGTCCGGCCGCGTCCAGTGGCGCCATCCGCCGCGGGA
Source organism: Candidatus Eiseniibacteriota bacterium (assembly GCA_043818685.1). Taxonomy (GTDB): domain Bacteria; phylum Orphanbacterota; class Orphanbacteria; order Orphanbacterales; family Orphanbacteraceae; genus VGIW01. Next base: position 19,205 of record JBDRFQ010000088.1, on the reverse strand, counting down.
GGAGCCGATCGAGCCCGGCCCGAGGTCTCGGCCGCCGGTGCCCGTACGGCCCGTCCGCCCCCGAGCGACGCGGAGATCGGCGGCACCCGGCTCTCCCGGATGCCGCCGGCGCGGCCGCGAACGTGCGCCGATCGGGACGGCCCGATCCCGGAGGCCTGTCGCATCGGCCGCCGGACCGATCGATCGCGGAACGTCTTCGGCGCGGAGGTCGTCCGGCCCGAGGCCCGGGCGAGCTCCGGGACGAAGGCCGGCGATGTCCCTTTCGACACCTCGCGGCCGGCGGGGAGAGGAGAACCGACGGGTCATGGACGAACGATCGAAGTACAAAACTTTCTATCACAAGAGCGGGCTTCCCACCGGGTTCGCCATCCTGAACGATCCCTCGCTGAACAAGGGGACCGCCTTCACGGAGGACGAGAGGTACGAACTCCGCCTGCGGGGGCTTCTGCCGCCGCACATCCACTCGCAGGAGGAGCAGGTGGAGCGGGTGCTCAGCAACTACCGTTCGAAGCCGAACGATCTCGAGAAGTACATCTTCATGATGGCGCTTCAGGGCCGGAACGAGAGGCTCTTCTACAAGGTGGTGATGAGCAACATCGATGAGCTGATGCCGATCATCTACACGCCGACGGTCGGCAAGGCGTGCCAGGAGTACGGGAACATCTTCCGGCGCCCGCGCGGGCTCTTCGTCTCCGCCAACGACAGGGGGTTCGTCGCCGACGTGCTGAAGAACTGGCCCAGCCAGGACGTGCGCTGCATCGTCGTCACCGACGGCGAGCGGATCCTCGGCCTCGGGGATCTCGGAGCGGACGGGATGGGAATCCCGGTGGGGAAGCTCGCGCTCTACACCGCCTGCGCGGGGGTCGATCCGGAGGTCTGCCTCCCCGTGACCCTCGACGTCGGCACGGACAACGCCTCGCTCCTCAACAACCCGCTCTACATCGGGCTGAAGCAGCCGCGCCTCCGGGGCGAGCCGTACGACGAGTTCGTCGAGGAGTTCATCCAGGCGGCCCTGAAGCTCTGGCCGAAGGTGCTCATCCAGCTCGAGGACTTCGCCAACATCAACGCGTTCCGTCTCCTGAACCGGTACAAGAACAAGATCTGCACCTTCGACGACGACATCCAGGGGACCGGAGCCGTCGCCCTCGCCGGGATCTACACCGCCCTCCGGGTGACGAAGGGGAAGCTCACCGATCAGAAGGTGCTCTTCCTCGGGGCCGGGGAAGCAGGCATCGGGATCGCCGATCTCATCGCCGCCGCCATGGTCGACGAAGGCCTCTCCGAGGAGGAGGCGAGGAAGCACTGCTGGCTGCTCGACTCGAAGGGGCTCGTGGTGAAGAAAAGGACCCACCTCGCCGAGCACAAGCTCCCCTACGCGCACGACGGGGAGTTCCAGCCGGATCTCGAGTCCGCGGTGAACGCTCTGAAGCCGAACATCCTCATCGGCTGTTCGGGGAAGCCGGGGACGTTCACCCGGCCCGTCCTCGAGGCGATGGGGAAGCACAACGAGCGCCCCGTGGTCTTCGCGCTCTCCAACCCGACGTCGAAGTCGGAGTGCACCGCGCAGGAGGCGTACACGTGGACCGACGGGCGGGCCATCTACGCGAGCGGAAGCCCGTTCCAGCCGGTCTCGTACAAGGGGAAGACGTACGTGCCGGGGCAGGGGAACAACGCCTACATCTTCCCGGGCGTGGGCCTCGGGGTCATCGCCTGCGAGGCGAAGCGCGTGACCGACGAGATGTTCTTCCACGCGGCGAAGGCGCTGGCGAAGACCGTCACGGGCGACGACCTCGCCTTCGGGCTCGTCTATCCGCCCCTCACGCGGATCCGGGAGGTCTCGGCGGCGATCGCGGCGGCGGTGGCGGAGATCGCATACGAGAAGGGCTACGCGAGAAAGCCGCGCCCCGAAAACATCCTCTCCTACATCCGATCGCAGATGTACGATCCTTCGTACCCAAAGTACGTGTAGGGGGGAGGGCCGCTCGCGGTCCGCGGGAGGGCTCGGACGGACGGTGTCGAGAGGGGGGCGCACGGCGTGCGCCCCGCGCCGCGACGGGCGGTTCCCGGGTAGGAGACGGAGAGACGCATGACGGAAGCTCGGGATTTCGAGGGGAGGGTGGCGCTCGTCACCGGGGCTTCCCGCGGGATCGGCCGCGCGGTCGCAGCCCGGTTCGCGCGGGGAGGCGCGAGGGTCGCCGTGCACTACCGGGCGCACCGCCTCGAGGCGGAGGAGGTGGTGCGGTCGATGGAAGGGGGGCCGCACGGTCTCTTCCACGCGGACGCCCCCGACGCCGGGGCGGCGCGGAGCCTGGTCGACAACGTGGCGCGCGAGCTCGGAGGCCTCGACATCCTCGTCAACAACGCGGGGATCTACGAGCCCGCTTCGATCGCGGAGGCGAGCTACGGGGAGTGGCGCCGGCACTGGGAGCGGAACCTCGCCGTCAACCTGCTCGGCCCGGCGAACCTCATCTACTGCGCTGCCCGCCGGATGATGGAGGGGGGCGGGGGGAGGATCGTGAACGTCACGTCGCGGGGCGCGTTTCGCGGGGAGCCGGACGCGCCGGCGTACGCGGCGAGCAAGGCGGCCCTCAACGCCCTCGGCCAGTCCCTCGCCCAGGCGCTTGCACCGCATAAGATTTATGTCATGACCGTTGCTCCGGGCTGGGTGGAGACGGACATGGCGGCCGAGTACCTTCGCGGGCCGAAGGGTGATCAGATCCGTGCAGAGAGCCCTCTCGGGCGGGTGGCGACGCCGGAGGAGGTTGCCGAAACCGTCGTCTTCCTCGCCTCGGGCCGCTGCGACTCCGCGACCGGCTGCATCGTCGACGTGAACGGGGCCTCCTACCTGCGATCGTAAGGGGGCGCGCGGAGCCGGGGTGCGCCCTCTCAGGACACGCCTCGGAGCGCCCGGCGTGCGCTCTCGGCTCGAGTCGCTCCGCCACCCGCTCCCGGGCGGGCGGAAAGCGGGGACATGAACCCGGGCTTCAGCCGGAGAAGCCGCCACTGATTGCCTGGAGCGGGTTCGTGTCCCCATTTTCCGCCGCTGCACCTCACCCACAGTCGATCCGCAGGCGCCCCGCCACGGCGGGTGGCGGCGGCAGGTGTCCGCGAGGAGCGCAGCCACCAAGCACGAAGGTGCGACTGGCGAGCACCGAGCGGACAGCCGCCGGCGGGACCCGCCGTCCGACTGCTCTCGCACGGGTGCCCGAGCGACTCAAACCGAGAGCGCGGGCCGGATGGCGGGCGTGTGGGCGGTGTGCTACGATCCGCCGGGGAGGAAAACGTGGACCGCTATGCCGTCTGGGCGGAGGTCGATCTCGACGCGATCGCCCACAACTGCCAGGAGATCAGGAAGCTCATCGGTCCCCGGAGGGGGATCCTGCTCGTCGTGAAGGCGGACGGCTACGGTCTCGGCGCGATCGCCGTCGCGCACGAAGCGGCGCGCAGCGGGGTCGAGCGCCTCGCGGTGGCCACCCTCGACGAGGCGGTCGAGCTCCGCGAGGCGGGGGTCGATCTCCCGATCCTGATGTTCAACCCGCCGCTCACCGGCGAGGCGGAGCGGGTGGTCCGCCACGAGATTGAACCGTCAATCATCAGCGCCGGCTCCGCCCGCGAGTACGCCGAGGCCTGCCGGAAGAAGGGGGTCGTCGGCCGCTACCAGGTCGAGATCGACACCGGAATGGGCCGCTGGGGCGTCTTCGCCGAGGGGGCGGTTCCGTTTCTCGAGGAGCTATCCAAGATCGAGGGGATCGAGCTCTCCGGCCTCTACACCCACTTCCCCGCGACGGCGAAGGACCAGATCGCGTTCTCCCTCGAGCAGATCCGTTCGTTCGACCGCCTGATCGCCGCGATCCGCGCCGCGGGAATCCCCCCGCCCCTCCTTCACGCGGCGAACTCGGCCTGCATCTGCTGGGGGCTCGAGGGATCGTTCTACGACTGCGTGCGCCCCGGGATCCTCCTCTACGGCTTCATCGATCCGTCGAGGCTCCCCGCGGCGATCTCGATCCGCCCGGCGATCGCGTTCAAGTCCAGGATCGTGCAGGCGCGCAGCTGCCGCGGGGGGGAGACGATCAGCTACGGGCTCACGTACCGTGTCCCCTACCCGACGCGCATCGCCACGGTCCCGGTCGGCTACGGCCACGGCTACGACCGCAAGCTCTCGGACGGCGGCGAGGTGCTGATCCGCGGGCGCCGCGTCCCGATCGTCGGCCAGATCACGATGGACGCCCTCATGGTCGATTGCGGCAAGGTCCCGGAAGCGGAGGCGGGGGACGAGGTCGTCCTGATCGGCAGGATGGGGGGGGAGGAGATTTCCGTCGCCGAGCTCGCCGGCCTCACGGGGCGCCTCCCCTACGAGATCACCCTCGCGATCGGGCGGCGCGTGCCGCGCGTCTACACGCGGTCTCAGCGGCCCCTCTGGGCCCGCACGATGCTCGGGAGCCGGAGCTTCGACGGGACGTAGCCGAGAGGAGGAGCGGCCGGCCGGGTCGCTCCGCCCTCCGGCGATGCCGGCGAAGAGCCCGTGTTCCCCCTTCAGTCCGCCGGACCGCCCGAAGGCGCGGAGGCCGCCTCTCGCTCCGCTCTATCCCCCGGGCCATCCGAGCGGATGCGGCGCCTCGATGCGCATCGTCTCGCCGGTCACGGGATGCCGGAGCTCCATCGCCGCGTGGTGGAGCGCGATCGCTCCCCCGGGGAACGGCGCGCGGCTCCCGTAGCGCCGGTCGCCGACGATCGGCATCCCCGCCTCGGAGAGCTGCGCGCGGATCTGGTGGTAGCGTCCCGTGTGGAGCTCGATCTCGAGAAGAAAGCCGGTCCCCACGATCTCCCCGAGCACCCGGTACGAGAGGGCGGATTCCCTCGCCCCCTCCTCGCCGGGCCGGGCCGTCTCCGCCCGATGGCTGCGATGCCGAATGAAATGACGTAAAGTACCTTCGCGGCGCGCCGGCTTCCGCTCGACGATCGCCAGGTAGACCTTACGGACGCGCCGCGCCCGCACCTCCTCCGACACCCGCGCGAGCGCCTTGCTCGTCCGCGCGAAGAGAACGATCCCGCTCGCGACCCGGTCGAGACGGTGGACCGCGTGGAGGAAGACGTTGCCGGTCTTCCCCTTCGACCCGCGCACGTACGCCTTGGCGCGCGCCTCCAGGCTGTCCCGGGCCGTCCCGCTCGGCTGCGTGAGGAGCCCGGGGGGCTTGTTCAGGGCGAGGAGATGGTTGTCCTCGCGAAGGACCTCGACATCCGGAGGGGAGCTCCCGGCCGGCATTCCCTACTCCGCCTCCGGCGCCGTCCAGCGGACGAACGCGCCGCTCGGCAGGGGAAGCACGTCCTTCCCGCCCCGGAGGAGCATCTCCCCCGACTCGATTGCTCCGCCGCGCGATCCGATTCGATCGACGAGGAGATTGTGGAGGACACGCGGGGAGAACTCCGGCGTGTGGCAGGTGAGGAGGAGGAACGCGGGCCGCTCGGAGAGAAGCGCCGCGCACGGATCGAGAAGCGCGTGGATGTGGTCGTGGATCTTGAAGACCTCGCCGCGCCGCCCGCGGCCGAAGGAGGGAGGGTCGAGGACGAGGCCGTCGTAGCGCCGTCCCCGGCGGATCTCGCGGCGGAGGAACTTGGCGACGTCCTCGACGATCCAGCGAATCGGCGCCTCTCCGAGCCCGTTCCGGGCGGCGTTCTCGCGCGCCCGCTCGACCATTCCGCGGGAGGAGTCGAGGTGGCACACCTCGGCCCCGGCGCGCGCCGACGCGAGGGTCGCCCCCCCCGTGTAGGCGAAAAGGTTGAGAATCGAAGAGTCCCGCCCGGTTCGCGCCCGGTGCCGCTCGACCCTTTCTCCCACCCAGGGCCACATCTCCCCCTGCTCGGGGAAGACCCCCACGTGCCCGAAGTCGGTGGGGGAGAGGAGGAAGCGGGTGCCGGAGACGAGCGCCTCCCACTCGTCGGGGAGGGCGGATCGGTTGCGCCACCGGTTTCCCTTGGTCCGATCGAACGAGGCGTGGGCGCGTCGCCACGCCCCGGCGTCGAGACGCGGCCTCCACGCCGCTTGGGCGGCGGGGCGCTCCAGCGTGAAAGGCCCGAACCGCTCCAGCTTCTTCCCGCCCCCGCTGTCGAGAAGCTTGTAGTCGTCCATCTCCGAGTCTCCGGGAGCCGCGCCCTCTCCTCGCTCGCGTTTCAAGGAGGGATCGACGCGACGCCTACCGCCTCCCGCCGAAGTCGACGAAAGACGCGGGAACCGCCCGACCGTGGACGTGGCAGACCGCGACCGGCGCGGTCCCCTCGAGATAGATCTCCTCGCGGGTCCGGGGGCAGAAGGGGGAGGCGAGGAACCCGGTCTCCGTGCAGACCGTCCGGAACTCGAGACCGTTCCTCGGGACGGGGAAGCGCCCCTCCTTCGTCGAGTCGCTCACCGCCGTGACGAAGCGGATCCAGATCGGGAGCGCCGCGACGTCCCCGCTCATCCCGCTCCCCATATTCCGTTTCTCCTCGAACCCGACCCACACGCCCGCCACCACCTCCGGCGTGAACCCGACGAACCAGGCGTTCGTGTAGTCGTCGTATGTTCCGGTTTTCCCGGCGGCGGGGCCCTTCCAACCCCGGCTGCGGACAGACACCGCGGTCCCTTCGTCCACGACGCTCTCGAGCAGGCTCGTCATCACCGCGGCGAGCGGCGCGGTGATCGCCTCGCGCGCCTCCCGCTCGCTCTCGTAG
>JBDRFQ010000088.1:0-7500 GCA_043818685.1 Candidatus Eiseniibacteriota bacterium | reverse complement strand
GCGAATGAGTCGCATGCATTAGACCCGAAGCCGAGTGATCTACCCATGTCCAGGATAAAGCGCGTGTAACAGCGCGTGGAGGTCCGAACCCACCAGAGTTGAAAATCTGGGGGATGAGGTGTGGGTAGGGGTGAAAGGCCAATCAAACTCGGAGATAGCTGGTTCTCCTCGAAATAGCTTTAGGGCTAGCCTCCCGGATTGAGTGACGGAGGTAGAGCACTGAATGGGCTAGGGGCCCTACCAGGCTACCAAACCCAATCAAACTCCGAATTCCGTTTACTTGTATCGGGGGAGTGAGGCTGTGTGGGATAAGCTTCATAGCCGAGAGGGAAAGAACCCAGACCGCCAGCTAAGGTCCCCAAGTCATGCTAAGTGGTAAAGGATGTGAAATTACTTAAACAGCTAGGATGTTGGCTCAGAAGCAGCCACCATTTAAAGAGTGCGTAACAGCTCACCAGTCAAGTGACCTTGCGCCGATAATAATCGGGACTCAAGCCTGATACCGAAGCTGCGGGATCGATGCGAGCTTCGGCTCGCTCGATCGGTAGAGGAGCGTTCCATTGTGGAGCGAAGCTCCGTCGCGAGACGGGGTGGACCGTATGGAAGTGACTATGCCGGCATGAGTAGCGATAAGAGAGGTGAGAAACCTCTCCACCGAAAACCCAAGGATTCCTGAGGAAGGTTAATCCGCTCAGGGGAAGTCGGCCCCTAAGCCGAGGCCGAAAGGCGTAGGCGATGGGAAACGGGTTAAGATCCCCGTACCGATGGCAAAGCGTTCGACCGATGGGGTGACGCAGGAGTGAAGGCCAGCCGGGTGTCGGAAGTCCCGGTCTAAGCCCGTAGGAGGTTCTCCCAGGAAAATCCGGGAGAGCAACTCCGAGAGGTGATGGGGAGTCCCTTTGGGACACAAACTGGTCGTAAGCTGACTGCCAAGAAAAACCTCTAAGGGAGCAATGTCGTCGACCGTACCGGAAACCGACACAGGTGGGTAAGGAGAGTATCCTAAGGTGCTCGAGATAACCCTTGTTAAGGAACTAGGCAAAATGACTCCGTAACTTCGGGAGAAGGAGTGCCTCGGCTGGTCAGCGGACTTGCTCCGCAAAGCTGGCTGGGGTCGCAGAGAAACGGCCTGGGCGACTGTTTACTAAAAACACAGGTCTCTGCCAAGTCGTACAGACGACGTATAGGGGCTGACACCTGCCCGGTGCTGGAAGGTTAAGAGGAGGGGTTAGCCGCAAGGCGAAGCTCTGAATCGAAGCCCCAGTAAACGGCGGCCGTAACTATAACGGTCCTAAGGTTAACTATCGCTAGCCTTAGTAAAACCGAACCATATGCGGGAAACTCCTCGACAGCCGTCCGGTGCTCGTCGGCGGAAGCCGTCAGTAACAATCCGGCGGACACGGGGACAATCCGCAGGGAAGACCCTGGAGACAGGGAACCCTCAGAGACTTCACGTTCGGGACGGTTCCAATGAACCTCGACGCTCAGTGGATTGTGGGCTTCGTGGACGGGGAAGGGTGCTTTCATGTGGCCGTCAATCGCCATCCGGAGATGACGGCCGGCTATCAGGTCCTTCCCGAGTTCACCGTGGTCCAGCACGAACGCGATGTGCAGGTTCTTCATGCGCTCAAGGCTTTTTTCGGATGCGGCGTGGTTCGCGTGAACCACGGCGACCGAATGGCCTTCCGCGTGAGGAGCTGGAAGCACCTCGTTGAACGCGTGGTTCCGTTTTTCGAGAGACATCCGCTGAAGACCAGAAAGCGCGTGGACTTCATGAAGTTCCGCCGCGTTCTGCTCCGAATGGCGGATGGAGATCATCTGACCGCGGAGGGGATCGAGGAGATCCGCCGCATCGCGGCTCAGATGAATCGTGGATCGTCAAGATAAAGTCCGGCCTCTTCGGAAACGGGGAGGAGTGACCGAGCGAAATTCCTTGTCGGGTAAGTTCCGACCTGCACGAATGGTGTAACGACTTGGGCGCTGTCTCAACAAGGGACTCGGTGAAATTGCAGTGGCGGTGAAGATACCGTCTACCCGCGACAGGACGGAAAGACCCCGTGCACCTTTACTGTACCCTGGCATTGGGTTTTGGCCAATCATGTGTAGGATAGGTGGGAGGCTATGAAACCGGGACGCTAGTCTCGGTGGAGCCAACCTTGAAATACCACCCTTGCTTGGTTGAAATCCTAACCTCGCGCCGTTATCCGGCGCAGGGACATTGTCAGGCGGGCGGTTTGACTGGGGCGGTCGCCTCCCAAAATGTAACGGAGGCGCTCAAAGGTTCCCTCAGCGCGGTCGGCAATCGCGCGTCGAGTGTAAAGGCATAAGGGAGCTTGACTGCGAGACCAACAAGTCGAACAGGTGGGAAACCAGGACTTAGTGATCCGGCGGTTCCGTATGGAAGGGCCGTCGCTCAACGGATAAAAGGTACGCCGGGGATAACAGGCTGATCTCCCCCGAGAGTTCACATCGACGGGGAGGTTTGGCACCTCGATGTCGGCTCATCGCATCCTGGGGCTGAAGCAGGTCCCAAGGGTTTGGCTGTTCGCCAATTAAAGCGGTACGCGAGCTGGGTTTAGAACGTCGTGAGACAGTTCGGTCCCTATCCGTCGTGGGCGCAGGATATCTGAGGGGAGCTGACTCCAGTACGAGAGGACCCTGTTGGACGAACCTCTAGTGCACCAGTTGTCGCGCCAGCGGCACAGCTGGGTAGCTATGTTCGGAAGGGATAAGCGCTGAAAGCATCTAAGCGCGAAGCCCACCCCAAGATTAGATATCCCGTACCGTAAGGTACCTAAAGGCCCCTCGTAGACTACGAGGTTGATAGGCCAGAGGTGTAAGCGGTGTAAGCCGTTCAGCCGACTGGTACTAATCGGCCGTGAGGCTTGATCCTCGTTTTTGCGGATTGTATCCTTCGGGAGAAGGCGCCTTATCATCGATCGCTATCGGTCGTTCTTTGAAAAGAAATTCTCGGCGGCGATAGCGGAGGGGTCACACCCGTTCCCATTCCGAACACGGAAGTTAAGCCCTCCAGCGCCGATGGTACTGCTTCGGTAACTTTGCGGAAGAGTAGGACGCCGCCGGGAATTCATTTTGCGGGGGTTCTTCGAGAGAAGGCCCCCCGTTTCTATTTTGTCTTCGGGGGTTGCCCGGGAATCGTCCAGTCGGTGAGCTTCCAGTAGTAGTCCCAGTGATCGCTGGCGTGCCCGCCCCACGTGTGCCATTCCGAGGGCCCGACCCCCCGTCTCATCCACATGTCGAAGTCGCCTCCTACATAGTCGTGGCCGGTTAGGACCTCGACGATCTCCGGGGAGTAGGCGGGGTAGTACCGCTTGCACAGGACGAAATCCCACACCATCTTGGGGACGTCGATCGTGATTCGGTTGCCGGACTGGCGGATGACGCGGGTCGTGTCGATCACGAGTGTATCCACCCACGGCCAGGTGATCTTCAGACCGCGGACCTGCACGGTGTGAATCGTGTCCCCGTCGACGATGTCTTGGCCGACGATCTCCCATTCTTCGTCTCCCGTACTTCCGTAGGACAGGCCGTGTTCTTCGCGGACCCGGAAGTGGTAGACGTACCGGTTGCCCACTTGAAGGGGGTAGTAGTCCGCCAGGATCGGCGCCGGGTAGACGGCGACATCCGCGCCCGTGGAGACCGTGACGGTCGTGTCGAACGGGACGTACCGATCGTCTCTTACACTGAGCGGATGCACCCCCGGCTCGATCCCGTCGATCTGGAACGAGCCGTCCACGGCCGACGTTGCGGACAGGCCCGCGCAAGAGACCTCGGCTCCTTGAACGCCGACCGTGTCGTAACCGAAGTGGCCCCTGGGAGCATCCCCGTAGACCCAGATGTCCTCGATCTTCAAGACCTCCCCGCAGAGCGAGCCCTCCTCTCTCGTCATGGCGACCGCCACCGTGTCGACATCGTGCGTGGAGGAAAGGACCAGGTGCCCTTCGTGATTCCCAACGGCCTGCTGATAGCGATCCACCCACACGAAGAACGAGGCATGACCGTGGGCGGGCACGTCCAGGCGTCCCGGACGAACGCGGATCCAATCCGAGTCCGGAATCGGCTTCAGGAAAAGCACCGCTCCGTCCCCCGGGTTCGAGACGACGATTTCCGCGGTATCCCCGCTCGCACCGAAGTCGAGCGAGTCGGGCTCCGCGTAGACGGCCATCAGCGTCGAATCCACGACATTGGATAGACCGGACAAGTTCATGGCGTCGTCCATCGCCCGCACCGCGAAGAAGTACCGTGTGCCGGGAGTTAATCCGTTGATTAGGACGTCTTCCAGCGTGCCTGGCTCCGAAGGGGGACTCAGCGGCCCCCAGCTCACGCCGTCCTCCCAGTTGGCCTCGCCGAGGGGAGCGTCCAGAAAACGGAGATCGTACTGACGGGACGGCCCCCCTCTTGAACCGTCCTCCCGCGGGGCAGTCCAACCGAGCCGAACCGACTTCCCGGCTAGTGACGTGAAATGGAGATCGGTAATGGTCCCAGGGGGCGTCACGTCGGGGCCCGGAGTCGCCGCAACGACATTCGAGAGATCGGACCAGAGTCCGGTGGTGTCTCTCGTCTTGAGCGCGATGTAATAGGTGGTCCCGAACGTGAGGCTCCGGATCGAGAGCGAATCGCGAGAGCCCGCAGAGGCCGGGCGTGGGGCGCCGGGGACCGCCACGGCAGTTCCCCACGAATCCTCGCTGAGCGGGGAGGTCGAGCGGCGCACATCGTAGGCGTACGCGGTGCCCGTCATTCCGTCGTCCCCGGGGGAAGTCCACCCGACTAAGACCGATCGCTCGTCGTAGGCGAGCAGGGACAGATCGCTCACAGCGGCCGGGGGGATCGTGTCGCCGACTCCGGTCATGGCCTCGATGATGTTCGAGAGCTCCGACCAGTTTCCGCAACGGTCCTTCGTCTTGATGCCGAAGTAGTGAGTCGTCCGCGAGAGGAGGTTCCGGACGACGAGGGTCTCGGGCGTTCCCGCCGCCGCCGGCGGGGGAGTGACAGCTACCGATTCCGCCCCATTCCAGCTCTCCAACAGCGACCGATCCGTGGCGAAGCGGACGTCGTAGGAGCCCGCGGTTCCGCTCATCCCGTCGTCCCCAGGGGCGGTCCAAGCGAGCTTCGCCTCGTTCGCCACGACATCGACGACCTTCAGGTCCTCGATCGCGCCGGGCGGAACGCTCTCCGACGATCCGTGCGCGATCAGGGCGAGCGCCACCGGGGAGATCGGGGAGTAGTTCCCCGCTTCGTCGAACGCGCGGAGCGCGAAGAAACGCCAGCCCTCGTCGAGACACAGAACGTTCAGGCTGTCGAGGCTCCCCGGCGGACCGGGGAGCAGGGTGGAGGGAACGACGTGGTTCGTGGCCCACGTCTCCTCGTTGATCGGTGACTCCGAGTGGCGGATGTCATAGCCGGTCGCCCTCCCCGAGGTTCCATCGTCTCCGGGGGCGATCCAGATCAAGAAGGCCCGGCCCGGGCCGCGCGCCGCCGCGTGGAGATACGGGATCCGGGCCGGGGGGATCGTGTCTTTCGCGGCCGCCGCCGTTCTCGCGCTCATAACGTTGGACAGGCCGGATACGTTTCCCGCCTCGTCCGAGGCCCGAAGCGCGATCCAGTAGGTCGTGTCCGGGGCGAGGTCGGAGATCGTGAAGGTCTCGGCGGAGCCTGCACGCTCGGGAACCGGCGCGCCGGGGGCGACCGCCGACGCTTCCCATCGCTCCTCGTCGATGCCCGTGGTGGAGTAGCGGATGTCGTAGGCGGCGGCGGTCCCCGACACGCTGTCGTCCCCCGGTGACGTCCACGTGATCGTGACGGCGGTCTCCGCAACGGAGAGGACACCGAGGTCGGTCACTGCCGCGGGCGGGATCGAGTCGATCCCGGGCGAGGCACTGCCGCACGTGACATGCACGACGTTCGACAGCCCCGACCAGTTGGGGACTTCGTCCGCCGACCTCAACGCGAAGGAGTAGACCGTGTCCGTCTCGAGAGGACCGATGAGGAGCGACTCCTCCTCGCCCGCGGCCTTGGGGATCGGAACGCTGTCCAGGGAGACACAGAGCGAGTCCCACCAGTCGGCAAGCGAATCCGGGAGGGTGGAGCGCCGGATGTCGTAGCGGGAGGCGGTTCCGGAGGTGTCATCGTCGCCGGGAGCGGTCCAGACGAGGAGGACCGTCGAGTCGGAGACCGCAGCCCCCACCAGGTCGGTCACGGCCCCGGGGGGCATCTCGTCTCCGCACGAGGTCGGCTTCGAGTCCTTCCCGCAGCCCGTCAACCGGAAGAAGAGAAAGACGAGGAGGGCCGGAACGAGAGAAGCGAGAACCCGGCGCATCGGACGCTCCCGCGTGTCGTGGAACTCACAGGGTCGGTGGTCGAATACTAACCCTAAGAACATTCTACGTGTGGCGTCCTCGGCCGTCAAGGGGCCGGGGCTTGCCGCCGCCGGATCGGGTGGGCGGGACCGGCCGAGCGCTCACTCGGGATCCGTCTCACCCGTGATGTCCTTGCGTGGTACGAGTTCATATGCAGAGCCGTGCTTGACGATGTGGAAGTTCTTCTCCAAGCCGTCAATGTCGTAGTACGGCTCTGTGAGCGCGAGAAACACCCGCCGAACCGGGGCACTCCGGAGCGCATACTCGACCTGCTCGTCGACACGGAGCTCCACAACCTCGACGTCCTCCCGCATCTTCTCCACGCTCTGAAGGTACCAGAGCGGCTGCGCCACCGTGTGATCGGCGATCAAGACCGCTCCCCTTGGAAGCTGGGCGAGCGACTCCGCTGCAAACGTCCTTGCGCCGCGGTAGCCGGTCTTGGGCGGCCAGAGGAAGAAGCTCAGAGCCGGCCTGTACGGAATCTCGCGGATGCCGAGGCGTGGGCCAGATACTCCCAGGGTCGTCAACAGCCTCGGCGCAGCGTAGTAGGTGGCGATCGGGAACACCACCGCGCAGGTGGTGAGGAGGACCCAGACCCCCTGTCCGGTGCGCATGGGGCGCCGGGCTCTTGCCCAGCGGAGTGCGCGCATGCTTCCAATACCGATCCACAGCGCCACGACGTAGTAGCTGAGATTGTAAAACACGTAATGGTCCGGAACGTCGAGCCCAAGCGCGAGGATCAGATTGGATGCAAACACCGTGAGGAGCGCTATCCCGAAGGAGGGGCTATCTCGAGCCGGTCGCATTCCCAGAGGCGCGAGGAGTAGGAGGGGGGTCGGGAACTGAAGCAGGAGGTAGACGAGGAACATCTTGATGTCGTCGGGAATCGCCTCGGGCTGCGGCAGGAATTGACTTACGCGAAGGTCAAGGGTGTATGTCGGCGGGAACAGCAGGCGAGCGACAGAGAGGGACAGGACGAACACGAGAAGACCGCCGATCCATTCCATGGACCGGATCTCCCTTCGTATGGTTCGACCGATCCCGATGATCATGAACGCGGGCACGACGATCAGCATCATCACGTGGTTTGCCACGGCGGCCCCCAGCGCCAGGCCTGCAGCGG